>NZ_VIGS01000068.1:0-10511 GCF_006704135.1 Micrococcus sp. R8502A1 | reverse complement strand
GTAAGCGGGATGGTCGAGCAGGGTCAAGATGATCCGGGATCGAGTGGGGTCGGCCAGTGCACGACCCAGGCGGTTCATCACGTCGAGACGCGAAGCAATAGTCAGCATGGACTGAACTATACAGCGCAAACTGAACACTCGGTCACAGGCGTCAGCCCAGATCGCATGCCCGTAAGGGGATCCTTCACCGTACGTCGAGCGAGCTCAGTCCTCGACTGTCAATGTCCGAAGTTGTCTGCACAGGTGACCTGCGTGTTTGGGGTCGGGTGAACAGGGGTGTGGCCGTTCGGCGTGTCCGTACCCGTGTGCACGGTCGACTCGTTGTTCCATAGTCTTGTGCGCGACGACGCAGTCGATGATGACGTGGTTCTTGAGCGCGGTCTGTTGGCCGTCTCCGATGAGATGTGGGCTCTGGCGGTCCGTCGGGCCGAGGTGATCGGTCCGCTGGCCGACGCCGGAACGGCCGGCGGAGATGCGGTGGAGACCGCAGCCAACCAGCTGGGCATCTCCCGGCGGCAAATCTATGTGCTGCTGCATCGGTGGCGCGAGGGCCAGGGCGTGGTCTCGGACCTGATCCCGGGTCGTTCCAGCGGCGGCCGTGGCGGGCAGCGACTGTCGGCCGCGGTTGAGGCGGTGATCCGGGAGGTGCTGGGCAAGCATTACCTGACCCGGCAGCGGAAAAAGACCGCGGCAGTCCACCGGGAGATCATGCGGACGTGCCGGACTCGGGGCCTGCCCGTTCCCTCACGCGGAGCGGTCATGCGTCGCATCGCCGCCCTGGACCCACACGCCGGGACAGTGGCCCGCGAGGGGCGAGACGCGGCTCGGCCACTGGAGTCAGCCGGCGGTCGGGTGCCACCGGTGTCCGGCGTGCTGGAGCAGGTCCAGATCGATCACACCGTGGTGGACCTGATCGTGGTCGATGAACGGCACCGTCTGCCGATCGGGCGGCCGTACGTGACGGTCGCGATCGACGTCTTCTCCCGGTCCATCGTGGGTCTGGTGATCACTCTGGAGGCGCCCTCGGCATTGTCGGTCGGGCTGTGTCTGGCGCACATGGTCACCGACAAGCGGGCCTGGGTCGAGCGCCTCGGCATCGAGGTGGACTGGCCGATGGCCGGCAAGCCGGGCGAGCTGTTTATGGACAACGCCGCGGAGTTCAAGAGCGAGGCCCTGCGGCGAGGCTGTGAGGAGCACGGGATCAGGCTGGCTTACCGGCCCCCGGGTCGCCCGCACTACGGCGGCATCGTCGAGCGGGTCATCGGCACGCTGATGGAGATGGTCCATGAGCTGCCCGGTACGACGTTCTCCAACCCGGCACAGCGCGGCGACTACGACTCCGAGACCAAGGCCGTCCTGACGGTCGCGGAGCTGGAGAAGTGGCTGGCGCTGGCGGTGGCGAGCTATCACGGGCAGGTCCACAGCACCATCGGGCAGACCCCGCAGGCCCGCTGGGCCGCCGGTACTGCCCAGACGCCGGTTGTAACGGTGGCCAATGAGACGGCGTTCCTGGTGGACTTCCTGCCGGTGTTCCGCAGGACGCTGACCCGCACCGGGTTCGTCATCGACCACGTGCACTACTTCAACGACACGCTCAAGCCGTGGATCGCCCGCCGCGACCGACTGGACCGGTTCGTCATCCGCCGCGACCCACGCGACCTCAGCCGCATCTGGGTCCTGGATCCCGAGGGTGCGTCCTATCTGCCGGTGCCCTACCGGACGCTGTCGCATCCGGCGGTGAGCGTGTGGGAGCACCGCGCCGCACTGGAGCGGCTCCGGGCCGAGGGCCGGGCACAGGTCGACGAGGAGGCGCTGTTCCGGATGGTTGAGCAGATGCGCACCATCACCGACACCGCCGAGTCCACCACGCGCAAGGCCCGCCGAGACACCGAACGCCGCAACAACGCGGGCAACGCAGCCTCACGGGCGAAACCCGCCGCCGCGCCGCCCGATGACATCCCGGCTGCCGTTGACGAGAACGGCAATGCTTCTGACGCGGAGTCCGTGGCACCGTTCGAGGTGATCGAACAGTGGTGACCGAGGGCCACTACTGGTCCGGCGCGGATTTCACGGTTCACGACCTGGACCATCTGCATGAGAGCGCTCGGTCGGTGGCGCGGCTGCCGGCACAGGAGCGGCTGCGGCACGTCCGCGCCGATCGGTGGATCGGCTACACGCGCGCCACCGCGGCGCTGGAGCGACTGGAGACGCTGTACGCGTGGCCGAGCAAGCAACGCATGCCGAACCTGTTGCTGATCGGCCCGACGAACAACGGCAAGTCGATGATCATCGAGAAGTTCCGCCGCCTCCACCCGCCCACGTCCCACGCCGATCGTGAGCAGATGCCGGTGCTGGCCGTGCAGATGCCCTCGGAGCCCACAGTGAGCCGGTTCTACGTCGCGCTGCTGGCCGCGATGGGTGCGCCGCTGCGGTCCCGGCAGCGTGTGGCCGAGCTGGAGCAAGCCACACTGTCGCTGCTGCGCGCGGTCGGGGTGCGGGTCCTGGTCATCGACGAGCTACACAACGTCCTGGCCGGCCGCGGGAACACCCGACGAGAGTTCCTGAACCTGATCCGGTTCCTGGGCAACGAGCTGCGCATCCCGCTGGTCGGGGTCGGCACCCGCGAGGCGTACCTGGCGATCCGCTCCGATGACCAGCTGGAGAACCGCTTCGACCCTGTCCCGCTGCCCCGGTGGGAACCCGGCGAGGAGACGCGTGCGCTGCTGGCCAGCTTCGCCGCCGCCTTCCCGCTACGCCGCCGCTCGGCCATCGCCACCGAGGACATGGCCCGCTACCTACTCACCCGCAGCGAGGGCACCATCGGCGAGCTCACCCACCTGCTCACCGACGCCGCCGTAGCCGCGATCGAGTCCGGCGAAGAGGCCATCAACCAGCGCACTCTGTTGATGACGCCCTATGTCGGCCCCACCGAACGACGCCGGATGTTCGAACGCGAACTCGCATGAGGCGCCGCTGGCCGCTGCACCCGCCACCGCGCAACGACGAGGCACTCTCGTCCTGGGTGCACCGGCTGGCCGCGCTCTACGACATGGAGGTCGAGGAACTGCTCCGGCACGACCTCGCCCCGCCCGGAACCGACCCCGTCCGCACGCGCGGCGATCTGGACTGGGACCCGCCGACCTCAGTGCTGCTGGCGCTGTCAGAACGCACCGGCGTTGCTCTCGGCGACGTGCGCCGGATGACCATCGCCGGGCAGGTGCCCTGGCTGCTGGATACCCTCGGCCCAGAGCCGGAGCCCGGGGCGGCGTTCGACACCTACGTCCATCAGGACTCGCTGCTCCTGACTGCCAAGGAACGACGCCACCGCCCGGTACCCGGCTGGCGCGCCTGGTTGCCGGCCTCCGGCCCCTTGCGTCGCGCCTGCCGCCACTGCATGACGACGGCGCCGGCCTTCACTGTGGTCTCTCAGCTGCCGTTGACGCTCAGCTGCCCCGAGCACGGCTGCACACTCACGCCGACCATCGGTGCCGCCGGCACGTTCCTCGGCTGGGGACCCGCGGACATGACGGCCTCCGCGCCCTCGGAAGCCGCCCTTGCCATGGATCGGCGCACGCACCAGGGCCTGCGCATGGGCACGCTCACTCTGCTGCGCCGACCGGTCCACGTCGGGGTCTGGTTCCGTCTGCTGCGCACGCTCATCGACGAGCTGTCCACCCCGTACTCGAAGCTGCGCATCCGGTCCCGGCGCACCATGGACCACATCTGGCAGAGGGCCGGCCACCCCGTCCGTGCCGGTTTCGTCGGTCACTGGCGCTGCTACGAGGCACTTCCTTGGCCAAAACAGCAGACGTTCCTCGACGCCGCCGCCACCGCCCTGGACCTAATCGAAACCGGCGACATCCTCGGCCACGGCACCCTCGCCCAGCTCCTGACCCCCGAGCCTCATCGGCCCGTTCCTGACGGCACCCCACCGGCCCCCGCACGGCGGGACTACTGGAAAGAAGTCAGAGACGCGATGGACGAGGCCATCTCCCTCGCCCGACACGACCCCGCCGCCGGCCGGCAGCTGCTGACCGGACTCACCTCCATGACCCGCAGCGAGACAAGCTTCCAGCGCACCCGCGAGGACCTGATCACCGCCGGCATCCCCGACGGCCACCTTCCACCGACACTGGCCGAGACGCATCCACCAAAGACTCGGACCGGCTCGGACGCGACTGTCACTTATTCAGCAGCGGACCACCTTCGCGTAACGTAGATTAGGTGACTAGTTACGTGACGCATTGACCCCCAGCGAGCTGGCGGCACCGGTGCTGTCACGTAAACGGTCGTATAAGTGATAGATGGGAGGCACCTCGTGCTGGTCGGCTACATGCGCGTCTCGAAGGCCGACGGATCGCAGACCACGAACCTGCAGCGGGATGCGCTCCTAGCTGAGGGCGTCGACCCGGAGGCTCTGTACGAGGACAGGGCCTCGGGCAAGAAGGAGGACCGTCCCGAGCTTGCGGCGTGCCTGAAGTCCCTACGTCACGGGGACACCGTGGTGGTGTGGAAGTTGGACCGGCTCGGCCGCGACCTGCGTCACCTGGTCAACATCGTCCACGACCTCACCCAACGCGGCATCGGCCTGAAGGTCCTCACCGGGCAAGGCGCGGCCCTCGACACCACCACCGCATCCGGCAAGCTCGTCTTCGGCCTCTTCGCCGCCCTGGCCGAGTTTGAACGCGAACTCATCTCCGAACGCACGATCGCCGGCCTAGCCGCCGCCCGGGCCCGCGGCCGCAAAGGCGGACGCCCCTACAAGATGACCCCCGCCAAGCTCCGCCTCGCCATGGCCTCCATGGGAAAGCCCGGTACCAACGTCGGTGACCTCTGCAAGGAACTCGGCATCACCCGCCAGACCCTCTACCGCCACGTCTCACCCACCGGCGAACTCCGCGAGGACGGACGCAAGCTCCTGGCCAAGGACCGCAGCAAGGTAGCCAGGTAACCTCTGTTGTCCGGAACCTACGAACGTCAATGAGCGGGATACGTTCCCGCGACTCTCGCACGCCCGCGGGGGGACTTCCACCGCTCAGCTACTTCGTGTCGGGTCGGTTAGGATTGTGGGCGAGCCGGGAGAAGGCAGCTAGGGTTCCGCCCCAGCCGGCTGGGGGTCTGTGACCGAGCGCTGCAGCTTCCGCCGAACAGGCGGGAGGGCACCTATTGGCACAAAATGCCCGAGGGGGATGGCTCAGCGCCAGCATGCGCGCTGACTGTCCCTTGACCTCGGAGGTTGTTGTGCTCGTTGACCAGTTCGATGTTTTTCTGCTTGATCTTGACGGCGTGGTTTACGTCGGAGACACCTTGCTTTCCGGCGTGACCGAAGCCTTGGCCAGCCTGCGGAGTCGGGGCCGGGTGGTCCGGTTCGTGACCAACGATCCCCGCCCGTCCCGCAAAGACGTCGTCCACCGTCTGGGCCGCCTGGGCGTGAGGGCCACCGTCGAGGAGATCGTATCTTCCGGGTGGGCTACGGCGTGCTGGCTGCGCCAGCAGGGCATTACCCGCGCCTATGTGGTGGGCAGTGATGGCCTCCGCGGCGAACTCGCGGCCCAAGGCGTGGAATCCGTGGAGGGGTCTGGGGCCGAGGCGGTGGTGGTCGGTTGCGACGAGACGGTGACCTACCGGGACCTCGCCCAGGCCACCGCCCTCCTGCGTACCGGCGTGCCGTTCGTGGCCACGAACGTGGACGCCACGTTCCCCACAGCGAGCGGCCCGTGGCCGGCCACCGGCGCGGTCGTCGCAGCGATCCAGACCGCCAGTGGGCGCCGACCGGTCGTGGTGGGCAAGCCGGGACCGGAGATGTTCCGCCTGGCCCAGCGCGGGCTCCCTGCTACGACGAGAGTGGTGGTCGTGGGGGACACCCCGGCTACGGACGTCGTCGGGGCGCACTGCGCGGGCCTGCCGGCGATCCTCGTCGCTCCCGCGACGCCGAGCAGCGGCCGTCGGCAGTGTGATCCCACCGTTGCGGAGGCCACGGTCACGGGCCTGGCCGGGCTGTTTGATCCGGCCCTTGACATCGGCCCGATGCGCCCGTCGCCGTACCCGTGGCCGGACGAGGTGCGGGCGGGTGTGGCCGCGGTGGTCTTCGACGAGGCCGGGCGCGTGCTACTGGGGCGCAGGCTGGACAACGGGCTGTGGGGACTGCCTTCGGGACACGTCGAGGTGGGCGAGACTGCCGCCCAGGCGGCGGTGCGGGAGGTCGCCGAAGAGACCGGCTTGCAGGTGCAAGTGCAGCGGCTGGTTGGGGTGTACTCGGACCCCGCCTCGCAGGTTTTCGCCTATCCCGACGGGAGAGTGACCCAGTTCGTCACCACCACCTTCGCCTGCCTCCCGCGCGGCGGTCAGATGCACCCTGATGGTGTGGAGACCTCACAGGCGGGTTTCTTCTCCCCGGATGAGCTTCCGGCACCGTTGCTCCCCATGCACCCGCGGTGGCTCACCGACGCCCTCTCAGGCGACACAGGACTCATCGACTGATAGGACGCATCCCCTTCGGGGCGCATGGTGTCAAAAGCGCTGGCGCTTCTCGTGCGGAGCACCGGCCTGAGCGCGCCGTTTACCTTGATCAACCCCGGGTCCGGTCTCCCACCGTCCGAGCAACACCACCGGACGGTAGGAGTCTCCAGGGCGGCGACCAGCTCTCGAAAGATCATGATGAGCGCGCGCCCAAGGGCGCACCGACCAATGACCTCAGATGGGCCAGGTCTCCTGCCGGTGGGCGGCGTCCCAGAACATCCACTCGTACTGGGTGGCGCGGTGGAACGCGGTGTGCATGCGCGCCAGTGTGCCGGGGCTGGCCTGGTCGGCGAGGTGGTCCACGATGTCCCGGGCGGTGTCGGTGGCGGCGGTGAAGTCTGGATCGCCGTAGGTGGCGATCCAGTCCCCGTACGGGTGCGTGCTCAGGTCACCGACGGCGGCCTTCAAACGGGTGCCGACGTCGTCGTAGACCCAGAAGCACGGCAGGATGCCGGCCGCGAGGACCGGGTAGTTTCCCGCTGTCGCGAGGCTCAGCAGGTAGGAGGTGTAGGCAACCGTGGTCGGTGAGGGCTCGGCGGCGGTGAGGTCGGTGACGTGGGTGGCGTGCAGCTGCCGCTCGACCTCGACCACCTCCCGCGCGGCCTGCGCCCAGAATGCCATTTCCTCCGACGCCTGGGCCTGAGCGGCGGCCGCGGCCAGGACCCGGCCGTAGTCGGCCAGGTAGAGCGCGTCCTGGGCGAGGTAGTGCCGGAACGTCTCTTCCGCCAGGGTCGCGTCGCTCAGCTGGTGCAACAAGGGCAGCGCATCGATCGCCTCGCGGACCCTGGCCGTGCGATGCCACGCCACGGTGCTGAACACGCCAGTGTCGTCGTGGTCGCGAATCGTCTCGGGCATGGAGGTGTGTGGGCTGGTCATCGGTCGCTGTCCTTCCAGTCGTTCTCGTCTTTCCAGATGTCGTGGCAGTGGTGCACGGGGCCGGGTCCGTGGCCGATGTGGAGCGCGTCGGCGGCCCGCAGGGTGCCGGTGAGCCAAGTCTTGGCCTGGCGGGTGGCCTCTAGCAGGGACCCGGTGCGCGGGGCGAGTGCGGCGATCGCGGAGGACAGGGCGCACCCGGTGCCGTGGGTGTTGACCGTGGCTACCCGCGGGCCGGTCAGCAGCTGCTCGCCCGCGTCGTCGAGCCACAGGTCGGTGGCGTGTGCGTCGCCGCCGAGGTGGCCCCCCTTGACCAGCACCCGCGCGGCGCCCAGCTCCCGGAGCGCGATGGCCTGGGCGCGCATGGTGTCGAGGTCTTCGGCGGGGTCGGCGTCGAGCAGCACGGCGGCCTCGGGGACGTTCGGCGTGATGAGGGAGACGTACGGCAGGAGTTGGCGCATCGGCTCGACGGCGTCCTCGGCCAGCAGCCGGGAACCGGCGGTGGACACCATGACGGGGTCGAGGACCACAACCGGCACCGCGTCGGAGCGCTTGTCGAGGAAGGCGAGGACGGTCTCGATGGTGGCCGCGGAGGCGAGCATCCCGATCTTGGCGGCGTCAACCGCCACGTCGTCTACGAGGGTGCCCAGCTGGGCGCGGACGAAGTCCGCGGGGACGACGTGGACACCGGTGACTCCCTGGGTGGACTGGGCGGTCAGTGAGGTGAGCACCGCGGTGCCGTAGGCACCCAGTGCGGAGAAGGTCTTGAGGTCGCCTTGAATACCGGCCCCGCCGGAGGGATCGGAGCCGGCGATCGTCAGCGCGATCGGTGGGCGGGGGTTCACGGTTGCCCGTCCCACGCGGCCCGCAGGCTCGCGGCCGCCACGGCTGGTTCCTCCGCGGCGGCGCACACCGTCGAGACGACCGCCACGCCGGCGGCGCCGCTGTGGCGCAGCATGCCGGTGCGTTTCGTGGTGATGCCGCCGATGGCGACGACCGGCCACGGGCTCGCGGCGGCCACCGCAGCCACCCCGCCCGGGCCGGTCGGAGTGCCGTGGTCAGGCTTGGTCGCCGTCGGCCACACCGGTCCAACGCCGAGGTAGTCCAAGACGCCGTCACCGAGCCCGCGTGCTGTGCGAACCTGCTCGATCGTGCTGACCGACAGCCCGACCATGGCGTCCGGCCCGAGCAACTGCCGGGCCTGAGCAGGCGGCATGTCGCGCTGACCGACGTGGACGCCGTCGGCGCCGATGTCCTGAACGAGGTGGACCCGGTCATCGATAATCAGCGGCACCCCGGTCCCCGCCAGCACCTCGCGGACCGCCACGCCGAGGGCGACGAAGTGGGCGTCGGTGGCGCCCGGGTCACGCAACTGCACCACGGTGACTCCGCCCGCGACCGCAGCCTGCACGGTCGCGGGCACCCCCCGTGGGCCGCACAAACCGGTGTCGGTGACCAGGTAGAGGCTGAGGTTCACCGGTCGGCGGGTCACCGGAGCACCACCTTCTCGGTCAGCTCCTGCGGGTTGAGGGTGGCGAGAGAGTCCAGCAGCGCAACGGCGAAGCTCCCCGGCCCGGCGGCACGCTCGGCCGCGACCTCGGCGGCCACGGTGTACGTCGCGGTCGCGGCCGTGGCGGCCAGGAGCGGGTCGTCGGTGGTGGCGGCGAAGGCAGCCATGAGCGCGCCCAGCGCGCACCCACCGCCAGTGACCTGGGTCAACCATCGATGGCCGTTGGCCACCCGCACCAGCCGGGTGCCGTCGGTGAGGTGGTCGACCTCCCCGGAGACCGCGACGATGGTGCCGTGCTCCCGGGCCAGCGCCCGGCCGGCGTCGAGGGCATCCTCGGCGGCGTCGACGCTCTCCGGACCCCGCCCACCGCTGCCCCCACCGGCGAAAGCGAGAATCTCTGAGGGGTTGCCACGGACGAGTGCCGGGGAGGCGTGGGCGAGCAGGTCGACGACAACCCGGCTGCGCCAGGCGAGCCCACCCACCCCGACCGGGTCGAGCACCCACGGGGTGCCGGCCGCCGCGGCGGCACTGACCGCGCCGTGCATCGCAGCCACCGTCGCCTCTTGGGGCGTGCCGAGGTTGACCAGGACCCCGTCGGCGACGGCGGCGAACGGCCCGGCTTCCTCCGGGTTGTCCACCATCGACGGACTGGCGCCGACCGCGAGCAGGACGTTCGCTGTCCACTGAGCGACGACGACGTTGGTCAGGCACTGCACCAGCGGGGCATGCCCGCGCATCGCAGCCAAGGCCTCGCCCACTGCGGCAGCATCGAGTGGGACAGTAGGGACGGAAGAAGGTGCCGACATCGGCGACGTTCCCTTCGCTAGTACGAACTAGATCAGGTTCAACGGGTGTGATCTCAGCCGTACCAGCACGGCACCCCGCGTCATTCACCAGCTTAACATCCGCACCGTTCCCAGCACCGTGCCCTCGCTTCAGCGATCGCAAAAGGGTCGCGCCTCGGACCGTCCGGGCGTGCTGTCACCAGTGCCCGGCTGCGCTACGGCGTTCCTTGGCCGCCGCAGCCCTCACCATGGCGCCTCACCAGACAACGGCTGCGCAACCTTAAAATGTGCAGTCGACTTCGGACACTCGTGCAGTGGACTTCGAAAACTGACATCGACGACTTCTTGTGAGGGATCGTCATGTACGCAAGACCCGTACGGTGACGTGGGCGGTGAGGGGAGGGTAACTGCAACAATAGGGACATGCGTGTCGGCTACGCGCGCGTCTCGACTCTCGAGCAAGACCTCTCCGCCCAACGGGAAGCACTCGAGCGCCTCGGAGTCGAGAACAAGGACATCTACTTCGACCACGGCCTGACGGGAACGACCCGCGCCCGGCCCGGGCTGCGCGAAGCGCTGGCCGCGACCCGGGACGGCGACACCCTGGTGGTGACCAAGCTCGACCGGCTGGCCCGCTCGCTCCCGGACGCGAGGGACATCGCCGACGAGCTCACCACCAAGGGAGTGGCGCTCAGTCTAGGGCGTGTTGCTAAAGGGTTCGGGGACGTGGATGCGCGAGTCTGGGGTCATGTCGCGTGATGTCATCTCGGACGAGGTCTGGGCCGTGATCGGCCCGCTGTTCCCCACGCCGAAGTCCACCGGTC
>NZ_VIGS01000067.1:0-10522 GCF_006704135.1 Micrococcus sp. R8502A1 | reverse complement strand
TTATTTTTTTTTTCAAGCAGAAGCCGGCATACGGGATGTAGCTCCGTCGCGTGGGCTCGGAGATGGGTATAAGAGACGGGTCGGGGTGGGGGGCGTTCTGCGTCACCCGTCCAGGATAGTCGAGGCGCTCAGTAGCGCCGCGCGGCGTCCGGGAAGCGGTGCAGCTCGTCCCGGACCACGCGGGTCATGCGCTTCTCCACCACGAAGGACAGGAACGGCACGACGCCGCCGCCGGCCATCGCCAGCAGACGCAGCGGCTCCCAGCGCATCAGGGACCACAGGCGGAACGAGGCGAGCAGGTACACCACGTACATCCAGCCGTGGGCGATGAGGATCAACAGGGACAGGTTCACTCCCCCGGTCACGCTGTCCGTGGGGTGCAGCCCCAGGCCGTTGGCGTCCCCGTCCACGGTGGTGCCGCCCGCGTAGAGCTCCACGTGCATGCCGTACTTCAGCACCATCTCCGCCACGAGCAGCAGGAGCATGATGCCGGTGATCCACGCGCACACCACGTAGAGGCGGGTGGCGGAGCGGATCTGCTGCTGGGTGCCGGCGAAACGGCGCTGCTCCCGGCCCGGCCGCGGGGGCGGCTCGGGCAGGTCGGCCTCCGTGATGTCCTCGGGATCCGGCAGGCTCGCCGGGTCCACCGGCTGGGGGCCGGGGCGCTGGGTGCTCATCGGCTCTGCTCCTCTCGGGGCCCACGGGGGCCCGGGTCGCGGGGGTCGGGGCGCGCGGCCCCGTCGTCGTCGTGGTCCTGGCGTGGGTGCGCCGCGGCCTGCGCCGCGACGGCCCGCTCCTTGGCCTCGCGCGCGGCCGCCCGGCGCCGCTCGAGCTCCTCGGCGCGCCACTGCGTGGCCCACTCCTCGTCGAGCCGGCGCTCGTGCTCGTCCCGGAGGTGGTCGTCGCGGACGAACCGCCACCACAGGAACAGGGCGAAGCCGGCGAACAGTATCCACTCCACGGCGTAGAAGACGTTGAGCCAGATGATCTGGGTCTCCTCCGGCTGCGGGGCCACCCACACCGGCTCGAGCCCGCCGGGGCCGGCCGCGCCCGTCTCGGCGCCCGCGGCGTCGACCATCTGGAACGCCGCGACGTACGCCGCGTAGGACGGCTCGTCCCACACGTTCACCAGCTGGGCCGGGGCCAGGCTGCGGTACAGGAGCCGGTCGGCCGTGTCCTCGGCCGCGGCCTCGCGCGGCAGCAGCCCGTCCGGGGGCAGCAGGCGCCCGGTGACGGTGACCTGCCCGGCGGGCGCGGGGTCCACGACGTCGGCGTCGGCCGACCAGCCGCGGACCACCGGGACGACCTCGCCGTCCGGGGCGCCGGCCACCCGCAGGGCCGTGACCGTCCAGTAGCCGTCGCGGCCGTTCAGCAGGCGCGGGCCGACCAGGACGTCCGTGCCGGGCACGAACTCCCCCTCGACCGTGACGACCTGGTCGGCCTGCGAGCCGAGCAGGGCCTCGTAGGGGCGCACGTGCTCCAGGAACGGCACGGCGTGCTCGGTCTGGGTGCGCGGCGGCGGTGCGTTCGTCTCCGCGGACTCGAACTGCCACTTGGACAGCGCCACGAAGACCGCGGCCGCCACGAGGGCCAGCACCAGGGTGGCCAGCCAGACGGGCTTGAGGGCGGTGCGCAGCACGCCGTATCAACTCTTCCGGTCGGGGGTGCCGCCATGCGGCGGCGGGGATCAGACGGTCTGGGTGGGGGTCACGAGGACCTCCACCTTCTGGAAGTCCTTGAGCTCGGTGTAGCCGCAGGTGGCCATGGCGCGCTTCAGGCCGCCCATCAGGTTGGACGTGCCGTCCGCGTGGCGGCCGGGCCCCCACAGGACCTCCTCGAGCGGAGCCACCTGGCCCACGTGGGTGCGGTGCCCGCGCGGCAGCTCCGGGTGGGCGGCCTCGAGGCCCCAGTGCCAGCCGCCGCCGGGGGCGTCGGTGGCGCGGGCCAGGGCGGCGCCCAGGACGACCGCGTCCGCGCCCATGGCGATCGCCTTGACGATCTCCCCCGAGGTGGAGACGCCGCCGTCGGCGATCACGTGCACGTAGCGGCCGCCGGACTCGTCCATGTAGTCGCGGCGCGCCTCGGCGATGTCCGAGATGGCCGTGGCCATCGGCACGCGGATGCCCATGGCGCGGCGCGTGGTGGTGGACGCGCCGCCGCCGAAGCCGACGAGCACGCCGGCCGCGCCGGTGCGCATCAGGTGCAGGGCCGGCGTGTAGCCGGCCGCCCCGCCCACGATCACGGGCACGTCCAGCTCGTAGATGAACTGCTTGAGGTCCAGCGGCTCCTGGGTGGAGGAGACGTGCTCGGCCGAGACGGTGGTGCCGCGGATGACGAACAGGTCCACGCCCGCCGCCACGACGGTGCGGTAGAACTCCTGCGTGTTCTGCGGGGTGAGCGAGCCCGCGACGACGACGCCGGCCTCGCGGATCTGCGCGAGGCGCTCGGTGATCAGATCGGGGCGGATGGGGGCCGCGTAGGCCTCCTGCAGCTTGCGGGTGGCCTCGGTCCCGGCCGGGCCGGCCTCGAGGGCGGCGATCTCCTCGAGCAGCGGGCGCGGGTCCTCGTGGCGGGTCCACAGGCCCTCGAGGTTGAGGACGCCGAGACCGCCCAGCCGCCCCATCGCGATGGCGGTCTCGGGGCTCATCACGGAGTCCATGGGCGCACCGATCACGGGCATGTCGAACGTGTAGGCGTCGATGCGCCACGTGAGGCTGACGTCCTGGGGATCCCGGGTGCGCCGCGCGGGCACCACGGACACGTCGTCGAGGGAGAAGGCCCGGCGGCCGCGCTTGCCGCGGCCGATCTCAATCTGGTTCGTCACCGGGCCAGCCTAGCCCAGGCGCCACGGGGGCGGCGCCGACCGTGTCGTCGGCGCCGCCCCGTCCGGGGGCTCCCCCCGGACCCGACGTGCGGGTCAGCGCGAACGGTAGTTCGGGGCCTCGACGGTCATCATGATGTCGTGCGGGTGGGACTCCTTCAGGCCCGCCGCGGTGATGCGCACGAAGCGGCCGTTCTCCTTGAGATCGGCCACCGTGGACGCGCCCGTGTAGAACATCGTCTGGCGCAGGCCGCCCACGAGCTGGTGGACCACCGAGGCGACCGGGCCCCGGAAGGGCACCTGGCCCTCGATGCCCTCGGGGATCAGCTTGTCCTCGTCCGGCACGTCCGCCTGGAAGTAGCGGTCCTTGGAGAAGGAGCGCGTGCCGTTGCGGGTCTGCATGGCGCCCAGGGAGCCCATGCCGCGGTAGGTCTTGAACTGCTTGCCCTGGTAGAACACGAGGTCGCCCGGGGACTCGGCCGTGCCGGCCAGCAGGGAGCCGAGCATCACCGAGTCGGCGCCGGCCACGAGGGCCTTGCCGATGTCACCGGAGTGCTGCAGACCGCCGTCGGCGATCAGCGGGACGCCCGCGGGGCGCGTGGCCTTGGCCGCCTCGTAGATGGCGGTGATCTGCGGGACGCCGACGCCGGCCACCACACGGGTCGTGCAGATCGAGCCCGGGCCCACGCCCACCTTCACGGCGTCCGCGCCGGCGTCGACGATCGCCTTGGCGCCCGCGTAGGTCGCGGCCTGACCGCCGATGACGTCGACGTGCGCGGCCGCCTTGTCCTTCTTCAGGCGCGCGATCATGTCCAGCACGCCGTGCGTGTGGCCGTTCGCGGTGTCCACCACGAGGGCGTCCACACCCGCCTCGACGAGCGCCATGGCGCGCTCCCAGCCGTCGCCGAAGAAGCCGACGGCGCCGCCGACGCGCAGGCGGCCCTCGTCGTCCTTCGCGGCGTCCGGGTACTGCTCCGCCTTGTCGAAGTCCTTGATGGTGATCAGGCCGGTCAGGCGGCCCGCATCGTCCACGAGCGGCAGCTTCTCCACGCGGTTCTGGGAGAACAGGCGGATGGTCTCGGCGCGCGAGACGCCCTCCTGCGCGGTGATCAGCGGCATGCGGGTCATGGCGGTGTCCACCGTGCGGGTGGCCCACTCCTCGCGCGGGATGAAGCGGGTGTCGCGGTTGGTGATGATGCCCAGCAGCGTCATGTCCTCGGCCACCACCGGCAGGCCCGAGACGCGGTACTGGGCGCACAGCTCGTCCAGGTCGGCGAGCGTGGCGTCGGGGCCGATGGTCACGGGGTCCTTGATCATCCCCGACTCGGAGCGCTTCACGGTGTCCACGTGGCGGACCTGGTCCTCGATGGACAGATTGCGGTGGATGATGCCCATGCCGCCCTGGCGGGCCATGGCGATGGCCAGCGGGGCCTCGGTCACGGTGTCCATCGCCGCGGAGACGATGGGGATGTTCAAGCGGATGTTGCGGGTCAGCCGGGTGCCCGGGTCCGCGTCCGCGGGGATCACGTCCGTGGCGTTGGGCAGCAGCAGGACGTCGTCATAGGTGAGGCCGAAGAAGCCGAAGGGATCCGAGGAGGAGTGGACGGGCTCGGGGCTGGGACCGGTGCTGGTGTTGGTCACGAAGGCGCCTTTCGGGACGGGTGTTTCCGCGATTCTATGCCCGGGGGTCAAACCGGCGACCCGGGTGCGGGCCACATCACAGGACCCCCGCGCTGGGCCACGCGGGGGCGAGACGGACGTCACCACGACGTCACATGGAGCAATCCGTTTCGGCGTCATGGTATTAGACCGCCTAACCTCCCCGGATGAGCACCGCACAGTCCTCCCCCGCACCGGCGCCCCGACGCCGGCTCCCCGCCTGGACGTCGAACTTCGGCTGGCAGATCGCCGCCGCCCTCGTCCTCGGCCTCGTCCTGGGCCTGATCGCCCGCGCGACGGGGCACACCTCCGAGCACCCGACCTGGCTCGGCGAGACGCTGGCCACCGTCGGCAGCATCTACATCAGCCTGCTGAAGGCCACGGTCGTCCCGCTGGTCTTCTTCGCCGTCGTCGCCTCCATCGCCAACCTGGCCCAGGTGACCAACGCGGCCCGCCTGGCCGCCAAGACCCTGCTGTGGTTCGCCATCACGAGCCTCATCGCGGTGCTCATCGGCCTCGCCGTCGGCGTCGTGCTGCAGCCGGGCGTGGGCACCGGCCAGACCGCGCCGGCGTCGTACCAGGCCAAGGACGTCGGCTGGCTCGACTTCCTGACCTCCCTGGTGCCGGCGAACTTCCTCGGCCTGACCGTCAAGACCACGGCGGGCGAGGACGGCGCGCTCGCCTCCTCCCCCACGTTCAACGTGCTGCAGATCCTCGTGATCGCGATCGTCGTGGGCGTGGCCGCGCTCAAGGTCGGCGAGAAGGCCGCCCCGTTCCTCACGTTCTCCCGCTCGGTGCTCGCGATCATCCAGAAGCTGCTGTGGTGGATCATCCGCCTGGCCCCGATCGGCACCATCGGCCTGCTGGGCAACGCCGTGGCCTCGTACGGCTGGTCCACGATGGGCACGCTGGCCAAGTTCGTGGTGGCGATCTACGTGGGCCTGGCCCTCGTGATGCTCGTGGTGTACCCGGTGCTGGCGCGCCTGCACGGGCTCTCCGTCAAGCAGTTCTTCACCGGCGTGTGGCCGGCGTTCCAGCTCGGCTTCGTCTCCCGCTCCTCCCTCGGCACGCTGCCCGTCACCCAGCGGGTGGCCGAGCGCAACTTCGGCGTGCCCACCGGCTACGCCTCCTTCGCCGTCCCGCTGGGCGCCACCACCAAGATGGACGGCTGCGCCGCGATCTACCCGGCCGTGGCCGCGGTGTTCATCGCCCAGTTCTACGGGATCGACATGAGCCTGAGCCAGTACGCCCTCGTGGCACTCGTGTCCGTGCTGGGCTCGGCCGCGACCGCCGGCACCACCGGCGCCACCGTGATGCTCACGCTCACGCTGTCCACCGCCGGGCTGCCCCTCGAGGGCATGGCCCTGCTCCTGGCCGTCGACCCGATCGTGGACATGGGCCGCACCGCCCTCAACGTGTCCGGCCAGGCCCTCATCCCCGCGCTCGTGGCCTCCCAGGAGGGCATCCTCGACCGGGACCGCTACGACGCCCCACGCGGCGACATCTTCGGCGAGGACGAGGAGGAGATCGTCGAAGCCCGCGCCCACGCGACCGCCGACTCCCGCGCCCAGCTCGTCGGCACCCCGGAGCCGCGCGCCTGAGTCAGCGGCCGGACGGGCCTGCTCCGGCGGGCCCGTCCGCGCCGTCCCCGTCCCCCTCGTCCAGGTACTCGCCCAGCACGTAGTCGTCGTCCACGGGGTTCCCGTCCTCGTCCGTGCGGCGGTACCAGTCGGTGATCTCCGCGGCGGTGGAGTCGAACCCCTCGCCGGCCGCGTACCAGCTGCCCGGCGGGGTGCGCTCCACCGTGAACGCGAAGTCGTCCCCGTACTCCACCAGGCCCCGCACCGTCGCCTTCTCGACGGCGGCCCGCTGGTACCGGTCACGGATCGCGAAGGGGTCGTTGGCCAGTTCGCGCTGGAGCGCGACCGCCATGAGGACGAGCACCACGGTGAACGGCAGCGCCGTGATGGTGATGAGGTTCTGCAGGCCGGTGAGCGCGGTGTCGCCGCCGGTCAGCAGCATCACGACCGCGATGCCCGCCATGCACAGCGCCCAGAACACCGTGATCGTGCGGCGCGGGGCCGGGGCGCCGCGCTGCGAGAGCTGCGAGTTCACGATCGAGGCGGAGTCCGCCGTCGTGATGAAGAAGACCGCCAGCATGACGATCACGACCGGGGCCACCAGCCCGCCGCCGGGCAGCTGGTCCAGGACCACCCAGAAGATCTCCGCCGGCGCGGGCAGCGAGGCGGCCGTGCCGTCCAGCGCCACGGAGCCCTGCGTCCGCTGCAGCCAGATGGTGGTGCCGCCGATGATCGTGAACGCGCCGACGATCACCGCGGCCGGGATGAACAGGGCGCCGAGGACGTACTGGCGGATGGTCCGGCCCTTCGAGATCTTCGCCATGAACACGCCCACGAACGGGGCCCAGCTGACCCACCACGCCCAGTAGAAGATCGTCCAGCTGGAGAGGAACTCCTGCATGTCCTCCCCCTCGGCCATCGAGGCGCCGAGGGCGTCCGGGGCGGAGGAGACGTAGTCCATCAGGACGCCGGGCACGATGTTCAGCAGGAACGCCGTCGGGCCGACGACGAAGAAGAACAGCGCCAGCCCGAGGGCGAGCAGCATGTTGATGTTGGACAGCCACCGGATGCCGCGGGCCACACCGGACACCGCCGAGAAGATGGTGCCGATCGTGAGCACCACGATGATCCCCAGCGCCACCGTGTTCCCCGGCGCCGACCACCCCGAGACGATCTCCACGCCGCGGCCGATCTGCAGGGCGCCGATGCCCAGCGAGGCCGCCGTGCCGAACAATGTGGCGATGATCGCGAGCCCGTCGATCAGGCGCGCGCCGACCGAGTCGCTGCGCTGGGAGTCGCCGAACAGCGGCGCGATGATCAAGCTCATCAGCGGCACCCGGCCCCGGCGGTAGGACACGTAGCCGACCGACAGGCCGACGATCGCGTAGATCGCCCACGCGTTCACGCCCCAGTGCAGCGCGGCCTGGGCCAGCGCGCCCGTCACCGCCTCCTCGCTCCCCGCCTCGTACGCCCCCGGGCGCGGGGCCAGGTAGTAGGTCAGCGGCTCGTACGGGCCGAAGAAGATGATGCCGATGCCGATGCCGGCCGCGAAGAGCATGGCCGACCAGCTCGCCGTGGAGTACTCGGGCTTCTCCCCGTCCAGGCCCAGCGGGATCTCGCCGTACCGGGAGAACGCCAGGACCAGCAGGAACACCACCATCCCGATGGCCAGCAGGACGAACAGCCAGCCGGCGTGGACCATCACCCAGTCGAGGGCCGCGCTCGAGACGGCCAGCACGGCGTCCGGCTGCAGCACACCCCACACCACGAAGCCGACCACCAGCAGGCCGATGACGGCGAGGATCACCCGGTCCACGCCGTAGCGCACCCGGCGGTCCTCCACGGACACGCCCGGCACGAGGGCCGGGTGGATGCCGTGCGGATAGGAGAACTCGCGGACGAAGCGGCGCAGCCGGGGCCGGGCCGGGGTCCGGGTCGGGTGGGACCCGGTGGGACGGGGCGGCGTGGGTGTGTCCATGGGCACACCCTAGAGGGCACCCCGGACGGCCGGCGTCTCCCGCCCGGACGACGACGGCCCCTCACCCGGGCGGGTGAGGGGCCGTCGTCGACAGCCGGCCGCGTCAGGGCCGACTCAGGGGTCAGTGCTGGTGGTCGGCCTCGTCCTCCTCGGCGGGCTTGTCCGCCACGAGGGTCTCGGTGGTCAGCACGAGGGCCGCGATGGAGGCGGCGTTGGCCAGCGCGGAGCGCGTCACCTTGACCGGGTCGATCACGCCGTCGGCGATCAGGTCGCCGTAGACGCCGGTCTTCGCGTTGAAGCCGTGGTTCGGCTCCAGCTCGGCGACCTTGGAGACCACCACGTAGCCGTCCTCGCCCGCGTTCTGGGCGATCCAGCGCAGCGGCTGCTTCAGGGCCTTGCGGACGATGTCCACGCCCACGGCGGCGTCACCGGTCAGGGCCTGGACGTCGGCGTCGGTGTCGAGCACGGTCAGCGCGTTGATGAGGGCGGTGCCGCCGCCAGCCACGATGCCCTCCTCGAGGGCGGCGCGGGTCGAGGACACGGCGTCCTCGATGCGGTGCTTGCGCTCCTTGAGCTCCACCTCGGTGGCGGCGCCCACGCGGATCACGCCGATGCCGCCGGAGAGCTTGGCGAGACGCTCCTGGAGCTTCTCGCGGTCCCAGTCGGAGTCGGTCGCGGCGGCCTCGGCCTTGATCTGGGCGATCCGGGCCTCGACGTCCTCGGGCGCACCGCCGCCGTCGACGATGGTGGTCTCGTCCTTGGTGACGGTGATGCGGCGGGCGGAGCCGAGCACGTCCAGGTCGGCCTGCTCGAGCTTCATGCCGAGGTCCGGGGAGACGACCTGGGCGCCGGTGAGGATCGCGATGTCCTGCATCATGGCCTTGCGGCGGTCGCCGAAGCCCGGAGCCTTGACGGCCACGACGTTCAGGGTGCCGCGGATCTTGTTCACCACGAGGGTGGACAGGGCCTCGCCCTCGACGTCCTCGGCGATCACGAACAGCGGCTTGTTGGCCTGCACGACCTTCTCCAGCAGGGGCAGCAGCTCCTGCACGTTGGAGATCTTGCCCGAGTTGATCAGGACGTAGGCGTCCTCGAGCACGGCCTCCTGACGCTCGGCGTCGGTGACCATGTACGGGGACAGGAAGCCCTTGTCGAACTGCATGCCCTCGGTGACGTCCAGCTCGGTGGAGGTCGTGGAGGACTCCTCGATGGTGATGACGCCGTCGGTGCCGACCGTGTCGAACGCGCGGGCCAGCAGCTCGCCGACCTCGTCGTTCTGGGCCGAGATGGCGGCCACGTGGGCCACCTCCTGGCCCTCGACCGGGCGGGCGTTCTCCTGCAGGCGCTGCTCGACGGCGGCCACGGCCACCTCGATGCCCTTCTTGACCTCGCCCGGCGCGGCGCCGGCGGCGACCTGGCGCATGCCCTCGTTCACGAGCGCCTGGGCCAGCACGGTGGCGGTGGTGGTGCCGTCGCCCGCGATGTCGTTGGTCTTGGTGGCGACCTCCTTGGCGAGCTGGGCGCCCATGTTCTCGTACGGGTCCTCCAGCTCCACCTCACGGGCGATCGTGACGCCGTCGTTGGTGATGGTGGGGGCGCCCCACGCCTTGTCGAGCACCACGTTGCGGCCCTTGGGGCCGAGGGTGACCTTGACGGTGTCGGCGAGCTTGTCGATGCCGGCCTGGAGGGCGCGGCGTGCGTCGTCGTTGAAAGCCAGCTGCTTGGCCATGACGGACGCTCCTTTCGTTCAGGGAGTCAGGGGGTGCGGGGACGCGAGGGGCCCGGGGCGCGCGCACCGGTGCGGTGCGCGCCGCTCACCGGGCCCGTCGCGGCGGGGTCACTTGGTGACGACGGCCAGCACGTCGCGGGCGGAGAGCACCAGGTACTCCTCGCCGCCGACCTTGACCTCGGTGCCGCCGTACTTGGAGTACAGCACCACGTCACCCTCGGCGACGTCGACCGGCACGCGGTTGCCGTTCTCGGCGACCCGGCCCGGGCCCACGGCCACGACCTGGCCCTCCTGCGGCTTCTCCTTGGCGGTGTCCGGGATCACGAGGCCCGACGCGGTGGTCTGCTCGGCCTCCAGGGGGCGGACAACGATGCGATCCTCGAGGGGCTTGATGGAGACAGACATGCTGCACACTCCTTCTTCGTCGACGTGCGGCTCCGGCGGGCTCGCCGGTCCGCTGATGCTGTGGTCTGCGGGTGCGCCACGGGCGTCAGACCCTCCGTCGTCGCGGTGCCGGACGGTCCACCTCGGGCATTGGCACCCGGTACCCCCGAGTGCCAGCCCCGATTCTACTCCGGGTTTTGGCACTCCTTCAACATGAGTGCCAGCCGTGTCCCCGCCGTCCGCCGAGGGCGGAGGCTGTCTCCCATACACATCTGACGCTGCCGACGCCGCATCAAACATCCAATCACGTATGGCAGTAACCCTGTACATTACAAAAGCCATCTAATCACCAGTGCTACATCGCTATGTTA
>NZ_VIGS01000066.1:0-10545 GCF_006704135.1 Micrococcus sp. R8502A1 | reverse complement strand
GACCTGGTCCGGCTCTCCGTCGGCATCGAGGACGTGGCCGACCTGCAGGCGGACCTCGAGGCCGGCCTCGAGGTCCGCCTGCAGGTCGGCCACGTCCTCGATGCCGACGGAGAGCCGGACCAGGTCCGTGGGGACGGCCAGGGGCGTGCCCCGCACGGAGGCGTGGGTCATCTCGGAGGAGTAGCAGAGCAGCGATTCGACCCCGCCGAGGCTGACCGAGAGCGCGAACAGCTCGGTGGCCTCGGCGAACGCGCGGGCCGCGGCCTCTCCCCCGGCCAGCCGGACGGAGACGATGCCGCCGAAGCCGTCCATCTGCCGCGCGGCGAGCGCGTGGCCCGGGTGGTCGGGCAGCCCGGGGTAGAAGACCTGGGCGACCTCGGGGCGGCCCTGCAGCCAGCCCGCGAGCGCGGCGGCGTTGGCGCCGTGCCGGTCCATGCGCAGGCCGAGCGTCTTGAGGCCGCGGGCGGCGAGGTAGGAGTCCTGCGGGCCGGCGACCGCACCGGCGGCGAACTGCTGGTAGGCCACCGCCTCGGCCAGCGCCCGGCCGCGGAACTCGCGGTCGGCCACCACCACGGCGCCGCCGAGCACGTCCGAGTGCCCGCCGATGTACTTGGTGGTGGAGTGCACCACCACGTCCGCGCCGAGGTCGAGGGGCCGCTGGAGGTAGGGCGAGGCGAACGTGTTGTCCACGACCAGCAGCGCGCCGGCGTCGTGGGCGATCTGCGCCCAGGCGGCCAGGTCCGCGATGCCGAGCAGCGGGTTGGAGGGCGTCTCCACCCACAGCAGCGCGGTGCGGCCGGGGCGGACGGCCGCGGCGACCGCCGTCGGGTCGGTGATGTCCACGGGGGTGTTGGACACGCCCCACGGCTCGAGGACGGTGGTGATGAGGCGGTGGGTGCCGCCGTAGCCGTCGCCGCCCAGCACGATGTGGTCGCCGGGGCGCAGCACGGCCCGCAGGAGGGCGTCCTCGGCGGCGAGCCCGGAGGCGAACGCGAACGCCCGATCGCCGTGCTCGAGGGCGGCGAGCTGGGTCTCGAAGCCGTTCCGGGTCGGGTTGGAGCCGCGGCTGTACTCATGCCCAGCGCGCAGCACGTTGATGCCGTCCTGTACGAAGGTGCTGGTCTGGTAGATCGGCGGCACCACGGCGCCGGTCAGCGGGTCGGGCTCCTGGCCGGCGTGCACGGCGGTGGTGGTGAAGCCGCGGACGGCGGGACGGGAGACGGAGCGGGTGGTGTGGTGGACAGCGGTCATCTCAGCGCACCTCCTGGGTGACGGCGGCGGTCTCGGGGACGGCGGGCGTGGTGGCGGGGACGGCCGGCCCGGCGGCGGTCACCACGGCCAGGGCACGGTCCAGGTCCGCGATCAGGTCGTCGGGACACTCCAGCCCGATGGAGAGCCGGACGGTGGTCTCGGCGATCCCGGCGTCCTCGCGCTGCTGCCGCGTCAGGCGACAGTGCGTCATGGTCGCCGGGTGGGAGACGAGGGACCGGGCGTCGCCGACGTTGACCACCAGCTGGAACAGCTCGAGCGCGTCGAGGAACGGGGCCACGGCCTCGGGGCCGCAGGCCAGGTCGAAGGAGAACACCGAGCCGACGCCGTCCGGGAAGTCACGGGCGGCCAGCGCCGCGCTGGGATGCCCGGCCACGCCGGGGTGGTGCACCCGGGCGACGGCGGGGTGCCCGGCCAGGTGTTCGGCCACGGCCAGGGCGGTGGCGGTGTGGCGGGCCACGCGCAGGTCGAGCGTCTCGAGCCCCTGGATGAACTGCGCCGCGCTCGCGGCGGCGAGGGTGGGGCCGAGGTCGTGCAGGAACTTGCTGCGGGCCAGCGTCAGGTAGGCGCCGCGGCCGTGCCGCTCGACCAGCGTCTGCCCGCCGTAGCGGGCCTTGGGCCGGGCCAGCTGCGGCCACCGGTCCGGCGCCGCGCCGTAGTCGAACGTGCCGCCGTCCACGATCGCGCCGCCGAGCACCGCGCCGTGCCCGCCGAGGAACTTGGTGGCCGAGTGCACGACGACGTCGGCGCCGTGCTCCAGCGGCCGGTAGAGGGCCGGCGTCGCGAGGGTGCTGTCCACCACCACGGGCACACCGGCCGCGTGGGCGAGGTCCGCGAGCGCCGGCAGGTCCGGGAGGGTGGCGAGCGGGTTGGTGATGGCCTCGAGGAAGAACGCGCGCGTGTCGGGCCGGACCGCGGCCGCCCACGCGGGCGGGTCCGCCGGGTCTGCGAAAGTGACCTCGATGCCGAAGTCCGCGAACGTGTCCGTCAGCAGGTCCACGGTGCCCCCGTAGAGCTGGCTGGAGGCGACCAGGTGCTTGCCGCCCTGCAGCAGCGCCAGCAGGGACAGCGCGACGGCGGCCTGGCCGGTGGCCGTGGCGATCGCGCCGATGCCGCCCTCCAGTGCGGCGAGGCGGTTCTCGAACACGGCGACGGTCGGGTTGCCCGTGCGGCTGTAGGTGAAGCCGGGGGTCTCGAGCCGGAACATCGATGCCGCCGTGGCGTGGTCCGGGAAACGGAACGCCGTGGTCTGGTGGATGGGCGGGACGACCGGCCGGTGGGGCGCGGCGGGCTCGTAGCCGGCATGGACTTGCTGTGTGGCGTGACGGGGCATCTGCTCTCCTCCATCGGTCCTGGCGGTAGCACCGGGCCTGCCGTTCCCGGGGGGTCCGGGTCCGGCGGGCGGGTTGCTGCGGCGTCGTCGAGCCAGATCTCTCAGCCGCTCTGGATGGGTGGTGAGCCCATCCCACGCGGTGGGCCGCCGCGAGTCCAGCGGGCGACCGGCTCGCGCGTCATATGAGCCGCCACCGCGCCATGCGAGACCAGCCGGAGCCTCTCCGGGGCGCGGCGAGCCGTGGCGGACCCGTGTGACGGACTGGCGTGGAGGGGGGGTGTGTCAGACTCCCGGGCATGACGCAGAGCACACCGGACGGACCGGCCACGGGCCTGCCCGACTTCCGTCCCTCGGGCAACCAGGGCGTGGACCCGGCGCTGTACGAGATCGAGAACGCGGCCATGGACCGTGAGGGCGCCCTCTGGGCGGCGCTGCAGGAGGCGGCGCCTTGGGCCGGGCGGACGCTGCTCGACCTCGGTGCGGGCACCGGCTTCTGGCTGCCCCGCTACGCCGACGCGGCCGAGACGATCGCCGTCGAGCCGGACGTGCGCCTGCTGGGGGCCGCCCGCGCCCGCCCCGGCGGGGCGCGCGTGCTGTACGGCTCGGCCGAGCAGATCCCGCTGCCGGAGGCGAGCGTCGACGTCGTGCACGCCCGGTTCGCGTACTTCTTCCCGCACCCGCGCTGGGACGTCCGACCCGGCCTGGACGAGGTCACCCGGGTGCTGCGGCCCGGCGGCGCGCTCGTGGTGATCGACAACGACACCGAGCGCGGCCAGTTCGCCGAGCTGCTGCGGGCGAGCACGAACGCGGCGGCGCAGGGCCAGGACACGTACGCGCGCGAGTGGTGGGCCGGCATCGGGGCCGAGACCCGTGAGGTCATGAGCTCGTGGACCTTCGACTCCCGCGCCGACCTCGAGGCCGTCCTGCGGCTGGAGTTCGAGCGAGGGGTCGCCGACGCGTGGCTCGCCGAGCACCCCGCAACGACGTCGCTGAGCTACGGCTACCTGCTCCACGTGTGGCGGTGAGCACGGACCCGCGTCGTCAGACGCCTGCCCCCCGCACCCCCGACGCTGAGACGCCCCCGCCGCCGGAAGGACGGGCGCGGTGGCTGGTCGCCTCCAACGCCCTCGACGCGGGTGGCCGGTCCGCCACGGACGTCGCCCTGGACGTCCTGGCGGTGCTCCTGCTCGGCGTGGGCGCCGACGGCATGGGCGTGCTGATGACGCTCTCCGGGTTGGGATTCCTCCTGCTCGGCGTGCCCATCGGCATCGTGGTGGACCGACACCTCAGCCCGCGGCTGCTCGCGGCCACCGGACTCGCCAAGGCGGCGGTGCTCGGCTCGCTCGTCGTGGCGTGGGCGCTCGACGCGCTCACGTTCGGCCACCTCGCCGCCGTCATGGCCCTGCTGGGCGTGCTCACGGTGCTGGCCGAGACCACCCAGACCGCGCTCGTGCCGCGCGTCGTGCCGGCCACCGCCGTCGCCCGCCTGACGGCGCGGCTCGAGTCCGCCGACGCCGCCCTCGTGTTGATCGTGCCCGCCGCGGCGGGCGTCCTCGTCGGGTCGCTGGGCGCAGGGCCCGTGCTCGGCATCGCGACGGCGTTCCTCTTCGCGGCGGCGATCGTCGCGCTCCGGGTGCGGTTGCGGCCCTCCGCCGCGGCGGACGTCCCGGACGACGACGGGGACCCCGGCGTCGCGGACGTCCTCTCCCGCTGGGCCCGGTTCGGGAAGGACGCCGCGGAGGGGTGGACGGTCCTGCGGCGCACCCCGGTCCTGTGGCTGCTGACGATGGGGTCGGTGGCCGCCAATGTGGGCATGGCCCTCTTCGCCCCGGTCGAGGCGGTCTGGATCCTGACCGACCTGCGGCTCGGGCCGGAGTTCCTGGGCGTCCAGATCACCGCGGGCGCGGTCGGGGCACTGGCGGCCTCGTCCCTGGCGGGCCGGGCCATCGACCGCCTGGGCGAGCGCCGGTGCATCCTCCTCGGCTCGGTCGGCTGCGCCGTGGCCGTGGGGCTGCACCTGCTGGCCTACGTCGACCGCGCTCATGCCGGGCCGTGGCTGCTGGCCGGCGCGGCCCTCTGGGGGTTCATGGTCCTGCTCGGGAACATCACCCAGGCCGCCGTGACCGCCCGCGCCTGCCCCGAGGGCACGCTCGGGCGGGTCACCGCGATGCGCCGCACCCTCACCCGGGGCTCCGTGCCGCTGGCGACCCTCGCGGGAGGTGCGCTCGGGGCGACGCTCGGGGTCGGCTGGGCGCTCGCGGGGTGGCAGGTCCTGGCGGTGGTCTCGCTGGCCGCCGTCGTGCCGGCCGCGCGGTGGGTGGATGCGGGGCGCGACGACGTCGACTGAGGCCGAGACGCTGACGCGGACGCCGAGGTCGCTTAATGTGTGGCCATGGTCAGCCGCCCCGTGCTCCAGCAGCCGGTGATCGACGCCGTCGACATCCGTTCCGTCGCGGAGTTCTACCGCGAGCTCCTCGGCCTCCACTACCGCGCGGGCGACGAGCTCGCGGACGGCCGCGAGCCGGACAGCGCGGACTGGCTCGTGCTGCTGGACGACGACGGCCGCCGCGTCCTGACATTCCAGCGCACCGACGAACTGAAGCCCAGCACGTGGCCGTCACCCGAGGTGCCGATGCAGCTGCACCTGGATTTCACCGTGCCGGACCGCGAGTCCCTCGACGCGGCCCACGACCACGCGCTGCACCTGGGCGGACGCCTCATCCTGGACCGCTCCGACGACGAGGACGAGCCCCTGTACGTGTTCGCGGACCCGGCCGGCCACCCCTTCTGCGTCTTCGTGGGGTGAGCGCGGCAGACCGCGGGGCGGTTTCACGCACATGTCGAAGACAAGAAGCCGGTTCAGTGCCGTCGGTAAGGTCGTCGGGTGATCCCGCAACCCACCGATCGACTCACGTTCCGGTGCATGACCGACGCTGACCTCGACGACATGTTCAGGCTCCTCGGAGACGCGGAGGTCATGCGCTACTACCCGCGAGCCAAGTCGCGCAATGAGGTGCGGCGGTGGATCAACTGGTCGAAGGACAACTACGCCACGCATGGGTTCGGCCTGTGGGTCATCGAACACTGGACCACCGGCGACTTCATCGGTGACTGCGGCCTGACCTGGCAGAACGTCGACGGCCAAGAGGTCCTCGAGGTCGGCTACCACGTCCTGCCCGAACACCAGGGACAGGGACTGGCAACCGAGGGGGCCTCTGCCTGCCTGCGATACGGGTTCGAGACCCTGGACGCAACGCTGGTCACCGCGATCATCAACCCCGACAACACGGCTTCCCGTCGCGTGGCCGAACGAATCGGCATGACCGTGTGGAAGAGCACGCGTGATCCCAGTGGGGCGCCGATC
Organism: Micrococcus sp. R8502A1; assembly: GCF_006704135.1. NCBI lineage: Bacteria > Bacillati > Actinomycetota > Actinomycetes > Micrococcales > Micrococcaceae > Micrococcus > Micrococcus sp. R8502A1. The sequence goes on along the minus strand of NZ_VIGS01000066.1, from coordinate 4,579 downwards.
GTGGTCTACAGCAGCCACGGCCACGAGGCATGACGCACTGAACTGCCGCCATGGGTGCGTGCCCAGTGAGAAGACACGCCCTGGACCCAGCCGGCCAGGCGCTTCTGCGTCTTCGTGGTGGGGGCTGCGGTCATCTGCACGATACGGTGCCGTCCATGCATCCGGACCCGGCCGAGGCCATGCTGCGCGTCGCCCGGGCGCGCGCCGGCGGGGACCGCGTCGAGTGGCGGCGGGGCACCGCGGAGCTGATCGAGCCGGCGTCGGCGGACCTGGTGATCATGAGCGGGAACGTGGCGATGCACCTGATCGACCAGGACTGGCAGCAGGAGCCCACGGAACGGACGACGGCGGCCGGTCGCCCTACTCGAGTCCGAGGCCACGAGCACGCCGGACGCGGACGGCGTCGTCGTGCACCGATGGCGCACCGAGTACTCGGACGAGGGCGTGGACCGCGTCTGGAGCGACTGGCACGGCCGCCCATTCGACGCGGCGGAGCACCCGTTGATGATCATCGAGGCCTGTCCACAGGGGGCCTGACCCGTCCACCCGTCATGGCAGGATGACGCATGTCACACGTGATGCGAGGGGGAACCATGACGGACACGACCACGGCCCGCCCCATGCGGCCGGCCCACTTCGACGACGACCCGCCCGTCCGCGGGATCGGCCACCTCCGGCACCCGGTGGTGTCGGGCGGGCTGATCGGGGTGGTCGGCGGCGGCGCCTTCCTGTTCGGCGGGATCGCGGGGCTGCCGCCAGAGCACCAGGGCACGCTGCGGGGCGTCGCGGTCTCGCTCATCAGCTTCACCCTGGTGGTGGTGCTGCTGCGCCGGCGGATGCTGCCCACCGTGCCGACGCCCGCCCGCGGCGCGTCTACGGGATCGCCGTCGTCACAATGCTGGCGCTCCTCCCCGTGACCCGCCTGGTGGCTTTCGGACTCGACGCACCGACGGCCCAGATCGCCCTGGTGGCCGCCGTGGTGGGTGGCCACTTCCTCCCGTTCGCTCGGGCATTCCAGGCCCCGGTGTTCTGGTGGATCGGCGGGGCGATGGCCGTGCTGGGGCTCGCCGGTGCCGTACTCGCGGCTCTCGGCGATCCCGTGGCCGGGCCCGCGGGGGCGACCGCAGCGGGGGCTGCGATGCTCGTGATCGTCGCGGCACAGGGGCTGCTGGCGTCCCCGCGGCAGGACTGAGGGCCGGACCATGAACATGCTCCAGGCCATCCGCCGCTACTACGCCGGCTACGTGCAGTTCAGCGGGCGCGCCTCCCGCGCCGACTTCTGGCTCGCGGCGCTCTACCTATGGCTCCTGCAGGCCGTCGTTCACTTCGTGTCCACCGCCCTGGACGTGTTCGTCCTCGGCTCGCCGGACCTGTCCCTCCGCGACGCGGCCGTCCTCCTGGTGGGGATCACGCACGCGCTCCCCTCGCTCGCCCTGCTCGCCCGGCGCCTCCACGATGCGGGCTTCAGCCGCGCGTGGCTGTTCCTCGGGCTGGTACCGTTCGTCGGCCCGCTCACGCTGCTCGTGTTCGCGCTCCAGCCGTCCGCCCCGCGCCTCGGACACCCCGCCGATGCGTCGGACCCGGTTCCGGCGGGGGCCACGGCCGCGCGGCGCTGACCCCCGCCGCCATGTCCGGCCCGATCAGTGGTCGTGGTCGTCGTGGTCCTCGTCACCGTGCGCGCCCTCCTCGGGCTTCACGGACTCCGGCTGGCCGGTGACCACGGCCATCTCGACCGGGGCGAACTCCAGGTCCTTCTCCAGGACGGTCTCACCGGTCTCCAGGTCCACGGCCACGAGCCTCCGGTTCTCCGCGTCCGTCACGTAGGCGGTGTTCCCGGCGACCTTCAGGATCGGACCGGGCTCCTGCCACTCGTCCTTCTCCTTCCACGGCTCGATCACCGGGTACTCGGCGGTGACCTCACCGGTCTCCTCGTCGATCACGGTGACCTCGCCGTCGTAGGTCAGCACGACCGCGGAGCCGTCCTCAGCGCGGCCGAGCGAGCGGAACCAGTAGGACGAGCCGAGGTCCACGGTGGTGAGCTCATCGGTGCGGGTGTCGATGAGGGCGATCCCCGTGGGCCGCTCGACGGCTTCCTTCGGCTCCTCCTCGACCTTGTGATCACCCAGGACGATGGGTGAGTCATGCAACCCGAACAGGTTCCCGGAGCGCTGGTACTCGGTCTCGACCTCCACCTTGTGGAACTCGCCGTCCCGGTACACGACGGGCCCGTTCTCGCAGCCCATCACGACGACGTCGCCCGCCTCCGTCGGCTGGGCCGCGGCCTCGCCGTGGCTGCCGGGGCAGTCGTCGGTCTCGGCCGTGACCTCGCCGGTCTTCGGGTCGATCACCTGGAGCGTGTTCCGGGAGTCCTCGGTGCCCTGCGTGGTGAAGAGGGTGCCGTCGGAGAGCTCGAGCGCCACGCCGTGGTGCGGGTCCTCGGTCTCGGCCTCCGTCATGACGGGCATGAGGTCCGGGGTCGCCTTGTCCAGGTGGGTCGAGTCGAAGGTCCGGATCGCGCCCGTGCCGTCCGCGAAGAGGGTGGTCTTGCCGTTGTGGGTGACGACGTGGCCGGGATGCTCACCCGGGAACGTTACGCCGGTCATGCCGGGCGCGGACTCGTAGTTGTGGAAGTGATCGCCGTGGGCCTTGGCCTGGATGCCGGTGGAGAACACCTCCCAGCCCTTCCCGGTGGTCACCAGGACGTCCTTGCCGTTGCCGGCGTTGCTCAGCCGCTTGAAGCCCGTGATGTCCTGCTCCTTCACCACCTCACCGGACTCGGCGTCGAGCAGCGTGAGCCCGTCCTCGTGCGAGAGCAGGATGCGCGGCGTCACCGCGGAGACCTCGGTGGTCTGGGTCGGGTCGACGCGGTCCTCCGCGGAGACGGAGGAGGCCGCCGTCGCCTCACCCGCCGGCGACTCGGAGCCGCCCGCGGCGGAGGCGGGTGCCGACGTCGGGCCGGACGGGTCGGCGTCCGCGCCGCACGCCGTCAGGGCGATGGCCGCGGCGGCGAGGGTGGCGGAGAAGGTGGCGGTGCGCGTGGAACGGCGCTGCGGGGCGAAGTGGGACACGGGGAGCCTTTCACGAGAGCGAGAAGATGCGACTGATTCACAATAAAGACTGTTGCGGATGATTCGCAATACTGCGGTGGACCTCACCCCGTCATCCCGGCGGCGCCGACGGCGCGCCCCCGTCGCGGGAACCGGCACGTGACGCCCTCGACGCGGCGACCGGGCCGTCACGGACACGCCGCTCGGGCGCCGCTACCGGCTGGGCGGCTGAGACGTCGGCCGGTGCGGCGTGCGGCGGAGCCCGTCAGGCCAGGCCGCGCGCCGCGTGCCAGGCGGCGATCCGCTCGAGCGCCTCGTGGAGGGCGTCCGGGCCGGCGGCGAAGGAGAGCCGGACGGACTCGGGCCCGTGGACGGCGTCGAAGTCGTCGCCGGGGGTCAGCGCGACGCCGGCCTCCTCCAGCAGGGCGGCGCAGTAGCCGACGGCGCTGCCGAACTCCGCCAGCATGCCCGGGGCGAGACGGGCCCACAGGTAGAAGGCGCCGTCGGCGGGGGCGGCGTCGGCCCAGCCGAGCCGGGGCAGGGCGGCCAGCACGACGCCGCGCGTCGCCGTGAAGCCGCCGGCCTGCTCGGCACAGAACGCGTAGGACTCCTCGCTGAACGCGTGGACGGCCGCCTCCTGGGCCGCGGCGGGCGGGCAGAGGGCGACCGAGCCGGCGAGGCCGTCGACCGCGGCGGCGAGGTCGTCCGGCATGAGCATCCAGCCCAGCCGCCAGCCGGGCATGCCCCAGTACTTGGAGAACGAGCTGACCACGAGCGCGGTGCGGGAGGTGCGCCAGGCGCAGGCGCCGAGCCCCTCCCCGTCCGTGTGCACGATGCCGTGGTAGATCTCGTCCGAGACGAGCCGCACACCGCGTTCCTCGCACCAGCGGGCGAGTTCGGCGAGCTCGGCGGCGCTGACCATCGTGCCCGTGGGATTGGCCGGGGAGGCGAGCACGAGCCCCGCGACCGGGCCCTCCGCGAGCGCCGCCTCCAGGTGGGCGACCGTGGGCTGGTAGCGGGTGCCGGCGTCGACGTCCACGTCCACCACCTCCACCCCGAGCGCCGTGAGGATGTTGCGGTACGCCGGATAGCCGGGGCGCGGCAGGAGCACGCGGTCCCCCGGGGGGAACGCCGCGAGGAAGCCGAGCATGAACGCCCCCGAGGAGCCCGTGGTGATCGCGACCTGCTCGGGGCGCACGTCGAGCCCGTACCAGCGGCGGTAGTGGCCGGCGACGGCGGCCCGCAGCTCCGGCAGGCCCAGCGCCGGGGTGTAGGTGAGGGCACGGCCGGAGGCGTGGACGGCGGCGGCCGCGGCGTCGACGGCGGGCGGGGCGCCCCCGCCCGGCTCCCCCGCGCACAGGCTGACGACGTCGTGGCCGGCGGCACGCAGTTCGGCGACCCGGCCGAGGATGCTCATCACCGTGAACGGTGGCACCTGAGACCGGGCGGACGGCGCGAAGGCGGGGGGGGGGGCTGGCCCTTTTCCACATCCGGACCCGCCGACGGACCGATAAGGGGTGCAGACGGGGGGG
>NZ_VIGS01000065.1:0-10750 GCF_006704135.1 Micrococcus sp. R8502A1 | reverse complement strand
TTCCCTACTTGCGGGTTTTTTTTTTACAGGCAGAAGACGGCGTCGGAGGTGGCGCTCGGCCTCGTGGGCTGGGGGATGGGAATAGGGGACAGGCGCGGCGGGGTGGGGCGGGAGGACTCCGGCTCGCGCGGGGCCTGCCCCGGTGCCGGAGCGGGCCGGTTCGGCTGCGCCGTCGGTCGGTCGGGCCGGCCCTGCTGCGGGGCCGGACGCTCAGGCCGGTCCGTCCGCGCCGGGCCGGCCGGGCGAGCGCTGGACTGTGCGCGGGCGTCCCCGGTCGGCGCGTCCCCACCGAGGATCAGGTCGAGCCGCGGGCGGATGCCGAGCACCTGGTGGACGGCCTCGCCGAGCACGCGGTCGCCGCCCCGGCCGAGCAGCGACTGGCGGGGCCCGTCCTGCTGGAAGCCGATCGTCAGCAACGAGCCGTCGTAGCCCGCGACGCTCGCGTTGTCCTTCACCAGCATCCACACCAGGCGTGAGGCGTCCTCGAGGGCCGTGAGGATGTCCGGCCAGGCCCGGCGGATCATCTCCACCTGGCTCGCCGCCGGGGCGGGCGTGGGGCCCGACGGCGCGGCCGTCTCCTCCGGCCCGTGGGCGGGGGCCGGCGCGGCACCGGTGCGCTCCTGGGCCTGGGACCGGCCCTCGGGCTCGGGCCGGCCCTCAGGCTCGGGGCGGCTCCCGGCCTCCGGGCGGCGCGTGTCCCCGGAACGGGCCCCGACCTCAGCCGGTTCGGGCCGCTTGGGCTGCGGCGCCTGCTGCGGACGCTCGGACCCCGTGGCCCCGGCGGCGGCGTCCCCCTCCGGCGCCTCTGCCGCGGACTGCGGGGCAGGCGGCGTCCAGCGCTCCGGCGGGGCGGTGGACGCGGTCGGCGCGGGCTCCTCCGGCCGCCGCATGGCGGCCCGGGCGAGCGCGGCACCGGTCAGAGTGCTGGAGCCCTCCGCGTTCTCGGCCGATCCGCCGCCGTCCGCGGCGGGCGTGCCGGACCGGGCCGGCGTCGTCGTGCCCTCGGAGGCGCCGTCCTCGATGGGCGCGGCGCCACCGAGCTCGAGGCGCCGTTCGAGGGCCTCGAGGCGGGCGGCCAGGCCGCGGTGCGTCTCGTCCGAGGCGGGCAGCAGCAGGCGCGCCATGAGCAGCTCGAGGTGCAGGCGGGGACTGGTGGCCCCCACCATGTCCGTCAGCGCGAGGTTGGTGATGTCCGCGAGGCGGGAGAGCTCCGCGCGGGAGAGCTGCGCGGCCTGCGCGGAGAGACGCCGCACCTGGTCCTCCGGCATGCCGTGCAGGATCGCCCCGGCCTCCTCCGGCAGGGCACGCGCGATCACGAGGTCGCGGAAGCGGTCCAGCAGGTCCTCGACGAAGCGGCGCGGGTCCTGGCCGGACTGCACCACGCGGTCCACCACGCGGAACACGGTGGGGGTGTCGTCCGCGGCGACGGCGTCGATCACGTCGTCCAGCAGGGCTTCCGGGGTGAAGCCGAGCAGGCTCACCGCGAGCTCGTAGGAGACCTGGCCCTCCTGGGCACCCGCGATCAGCTGGTCCAGCACGGAGAGCGTGTCACGCACCGAGCCCGTGCCGGCGCGCACCACGAGCGGCAGCACGCCCTTCTCCACGGACACGCCCTCCTCCGCGCACAGCTGCTCGAGGTAGGCGATGAGCGGCTCCGGCGGCACGAGCCGGAACGGGTAGTGATGGGTGCGGGAGCGGATGGTCCCGATGACCTTCTCCGGCTCCGTGGTGGCGAAGATGAACTTCAGGTGCTCCGGCGGCTCCTCCACGATCTTGAGCAGCGCGTTGAAGCCCGCCGCGGTGACCATGTGCGCCTCGTCGATGATGAGGATCTTGTAGCGGTCCCGGACCGGGGCGAACGTGGCCCGCTCGCGCAGGCCGCGGGCGTCCTCCACACCGCCGTGCGAGGCCGCGTCGATCTCCAGCACGTCCAGCGAGCCCGGCCCGCCGGTGGCCAGGTCCCGGCACGAGTCGCACTCGCCGCACGGCGTGGGCGTGGGGCCCTGGGCGCAGTTCAGGCAGCGCGCGAGGATGCGGGCGGACGTGGTCTTGCCGCAGCCGCGCGGGCCGGAGAAGAGGTAGGCGTGGTTCACGCGGTCCTTCGCCAGTGCGGTGCGCAGCGGCACCGTGACATGGTCCTGCCCGATCACGTCCTCGAAACGGTCCGGGCGGTAGCGGCGGTACAGGGCGGTGCTCACCCTCGAAAGCCTATCCGGCGGGCGGACGGGCTAAGGAAGCCGGGGAATGCGCCCACCCGCCGGCCCGTTCCCTGGCCCATGACCACCACGCACATGCACACCGACGCCGAGGACACGATCCACCCCACGCAGCCGGCCCCGGACGCGGGACCGCTGAGTCAGGCCGAGATCGACCGCCTCTTCGCGGACCGCCACACGACGCAGCTCTTCTCGGACGAGCCCGTCGACCTCGCGCTGATCGAGCGGGCCTACGCGGACCTCCGCTGGGCGCCGACCGCCATGAACAACCAGCCGCTGCGGCTCGACGTCGTGGACAGCCCCGAGGCCCGTGCCCGCCTGACTCCGCTCATGATCGAGTTCAACCGGGAGAAGACGGAGCGCGCCCCGCTCACGCTGATCGCCTCCTACGACCTCGACTGGCACCGCCACATGGGCCACCTCGCCCCGTTCCGGGAGGGCTTCGAGGAGGACGCCGAGGGCAAGCCGGGCATGCGCGAGGGGATGGGCCGCACGAACGCGCTCATCCAGGTGGGCTACCTGCTCGTGGCCCTGCGCGCCCACGGGCTCGAGGTCGGCCCCATGGCCGGGTTCGACGCCGCCGCCGTGGACGCCGAGTTCCATGCGGACCGTGCCTGGAAGTCCCTCCTGGTGATCAACGTGGGCCACGCCGCCGCAGACGACGAGAAGGCGCAGCAGCCCCGCCAGGGCCGCCTCGACTTCGACCAGGCCGCCCAGGTCCTCTGACCGGGGCCGGGCCTGCGGCGGACCAGGGCGCCGGCCCGTTCAGAGCCCGGTGAACACCCACGGATCACGCGGCAGGGCGGCCGGGTCGAACGCGGGCACGGCGGCCGCCAGCGGTCCCGCGGGCAGGCCGAGGGACTCCAGCAGCCGGTCCCGCACCCGCTCGGGGGTCCACGCCGGGTCCTGCGCGGAGAGGTCCTCGAGGGTCACGGCGCCGTCCCGCTTGGCCAGCCGCCGCCCCTCCGTGTTCAGCACGAGCGGCACGTGCAGGTACTCCACCGCGGGCGTCGGCTCCCCGCGCGCGGCGCACAGCGCCTCGGCCAGCCAGCGCTGGCGCGGGGCCGAGTCGAGCAGGTCGTCGCCGCGGACCACCTGGTCCACGTCCTGCGCCAGGTCGTCCACGACGACGGCCAGGTTGTACGCGTACGCCCCGTCGTTCCGGCGCAGCACCAGGTCGTCGACCAGGCCCGTGACCTCGCCGTGCAGCACGTCCACGGCGGTCGCGCGCGGGATCTCGCCCGCCGGCAGGCCCGCGACCTTCGCCACGTCGATCCGCAGGGCGGCGGGGCGCACCCGCCGTCGCTCGGCCCGCTCGGCCTCGGTCAGGCCGCGGCAGGTGCCCGGATAGAAGCCGGGCGGACGCAGCGGCACGGCGCCGCCGGAGGCGGGGGCGCCGTCGTCGGGTCGCGGGTGCGGGGCCGACGTCGCCTCGGCGATGTCCTTGCGCGAGCAGAAGCACTCGTAGACCGCGTCCGCGCCGTGCGCGGCTCGCAGGGCGGCCACGGCGGCGTCGTACAGGGCGGTGCGTTCGGACTGGCGCACCGGCTCGGCGTCCCAATCCAGCCCGACGGCGGCCAGGTCCGCCCGCTGGTCGGCCTCGGCCCCGGAGCGCACGCGGTCCAGGTCCTCGACCCGCAGCAGGAAGGCACGGTCCGTGGCGCGCGCCGCGAGCCACGCGACGAGCGCGGTGCGCAGGTTGCCCAGGTGCAGGCTTCCCGTGGGGGAGGGGGCGTAGCGTCCGGCGGGCATGGGATCTCCTGGGGGAAAGTGAAGACCCCTCACGCACCTGCCAGAGCCCACCTACCCTTGCTACCTTCCGGTCCTGGGGGAGTTCAGCGAGATGACACCACGTGAGGGGCCGCCGACGACTCTACCAGGGTGGCGGCGGGCGGAGCGATTCGGGGCACGGCGAGCCCCGGGCCGGGCCCGCGCCTCCCGCGGGGGATTGGCGCGGCCCAGGACGATCTGGTTATGATGGAGATTGCCCTCGCGCGGTCCGCCGCAGGAGGGCGCACCAAGGAGGATTCGCCTAGCGGCCTATGGCGCACGCCTGGAACGCGTGTTGGGTTAACAGCCCTCGGGGGTTCAAATCCCCCATCCTCCGCGGGCAAGCCCCGGGACCCCAGTGGTTCCGGGGCTTTTCGCATGTCCGGGGCCGCTGTCGTCGCGGGCCGCGCGCCCGGATTCCCGATCCGCCACGCTGGATGCGAGACGCGGGTCACATTTGCGCGTATCCTTCTCCCCAGTCGTCCGGGACCGCCGGCGGCCGCCGCTCGGAGCTCGCACCGCACCGGCCATCCCCACCCCGATCTGGAGACCCCATGTCCTTCGCAGATCTCATCACCGCCGTGAACGACGTCATCTGGTCCCCGGCCCTGATCTGGCTCTGCCTGATCGTCGGCCTCTACTTCACCATCCGGACCATGTTCCTGCAGTTCGTGAACATCCCGGACATGGTGAAGCAGCTCCGCGAGGGCCAGGACTCCGCGGACGGCACCTCGTCCCTCCAGTCCCTCATGATGTCGCTCGCCGGCCGCGTCGGCATGGGCAACATCGGCGGCGTCGCCACAGCCATCGCGTTCGGCGGCCCCGGTGCCGTGTTCTGGATGTGGGTCATGGCCCTGCTCGGCGCCGCCACGTCCTTCATCGAGTCCACGCTCGGCCAGATCTACAAGGAGCGCGACCCGGACACCGGCGAGTACCGCGGCGGCCCGGCGTACTACTTCGAGAAGGCCTACAAGCACACGGCCGCCGCCCCCGCGTTCAAGGTGTACGCCATCCTGTTCGCCGTCGTCACCGTCTTCGCCACCAGCTACTTCCTGCCGGGCGTGCAGGCCAACGGCGTGGCCGCGGCCGTGGGCGAGGCGTGGGCCGTGCCCGCCTGGGTCGTGGCCCTGGCCATGGTCATCCTGCTGGCCTTCATCGTCCTGGGCGGCGTGAAGCGCATCGCGACGTTCGCCGTCTACGTGGTGCCCGTGATGGCCGTGCTGTACATCATCCTCGCGCTGATCGTGCTGTTCCTGAACTTCGACCAGATCCCCGAGGTCTTCGGCTCCATCTTCGCCAGCGCGTTCGGCGTGCACGCCGTGTTCGGCGCGATCCTCGGCCTCGCCATCCAGTGGGGCGTGAAGCGCGGCGTCTACTCCAACGAGGCCGGCCAGGGCACGGGCCCGCACGCCGCCGCGGCCGCCGAGGTCTCGCACCCGGCAAAGCAGGGCTTCGTGCAGGCGTTCGCCGTGTACATCGACACGCTCTTCGTCTGCTCGGCCACCGCGTTCATCATCATCTCCACGGGCGCCTACCGGGTGTACTCGGACGGGTCCGGCTCCGGCCTGCTGTTCGAGGGCATCGTCTCGCCGACGGCCTCCGAGGGCCCGGCCTTCGTCCAGACCGGCTTCGACGCCATGTTCTCCGGCTTCGGCCCCACGTTCGTGGCCGTGGCGCTGGCGTTCTTCGCCTTCACCACGATCGTGGCGTACTACTACATGGCCGAGGTCAACATCGTGTTCCTCACGCGCAACCTGCGCAACGGCATGGTCCGCCGCGTCGCGCTGCGCTTCCTGCAGGCCCTGATCCTCGTGTCGGTGGCCTACGGCGCCGTCGCCACCACGGGTGCGGCCTGGGGCCTCGGCGACATCGGCGTGGGCTCCATGGCCTGGCTGAACATCCTCGGCATCCTGGTGCTGCAGGGCCCGGCCCTCAAGGCCCTCAAGGACTACCGCGCACAGAAGCGCCAGGGTCTCGACCCGCAGTTCGACCCGCGCCCGCTCGGCATCCGCAACGCGGACTTCTGGGAGCACCGCGCCGACGGCCTGATCACCCAGGGCGTCGCCGGCACGGCCGAGCACCCGATCGTCGCCGAGGGCGGCGCCCACCGCGCCTGACCTACCGGCGGGGCTGGGCTCTCCCCGCCCCACCACGACGACGGCCCGGACGCCGCCAGCGTCCGGGGCGTCGTCGTGCGCGGCAGGTCAGAAGAGCTGGCGCAGGTTCGCCTTGGCGAGGTCGAGCAGCTTGGTGCCCTTGCCGTCGAGGACGGTGCGCATGGCGTAGAGCGCGAACCCCTTGGCCTGCTCGAACTCGATGCTCGGCGGGATCGTCAGCTCCTGACGCTCGGTCTTGACCACCAGCAGCGCCGGCCCGTCGTGGGCGAGGAACTCGCGCATCACCGCGGGCAGGTCCGTCGTGTGGTCCGCGCGGAAGCCCTTGATGCCGACCGCCTCCGCGATCGCCGCGAAGTCCGGGTTCTCCAGGCCCGTCCCATAGGGGACGAACCCGGCGGCCATCATCTCGAGCTCCACGAAGTTCAGCGAGTCGTTGTCGAACACGAGCGTCTTCACGGGCAGGCCGTTCTGCACGAACGACAGCAGCTCGCCGAGCATCATGGCCAGCCCGCCGTCGCCGGCCATCGCCACCACCTGGCGGGTGGGGTCGACCGCCTGGGCGCCGACCGCCTGGGTGACCGCGTTGGCCATGGAGCCGTGGGACAGGGAGCCGATGATCCGGCGGCGCCCGTTCATCGTCAGGTACCGGGAGGCCCAGATCACGGGGGAGCCGACGTCGGGCAGGAACACCACGTCGTCGTCGGCCAGCTCGTCGAGGAGGCGGGCCACGTACTGCGGGTGCACGCGTCCGCGTCCCGGGGAGGCCAGCTGATCGAGGTCCTTGCGGGTCTTGGCGTAGTGCTTGAGCGCCTTGTCCAGGAACGCCGACGACGAGTTCCCGCGCAGCAGCGGCAGCAGAGCCTGGGCCGTCTCCTTCACACCGCCCACGAGCGGCACGTCCACGGCCACCCGTCGGCCGATCTGCTCGCCGCGCACGTCCACCTGGATGACCGTGGCGTCCTCGGGGTAGAACTGCCGGTACGGCAGGGAGGAGCCGAGGATCAGCAGCGTCTCGGCCTCCTTGAGCGCGTGGTAGCCGGAGGCGAAGCCGAGCAGGCCGGTCAAGCCGACGTCATACGGGTTGTCGTACTCGATCCGGTCCTTGCCGCGCAGAGCGTGGACGATCGGGGCCTGCAGGCGCTCCGCCAGGGCCACGACCTCGTCGTGGGCGCCGGCCGCACCTGCGCCGGCCAGGATGGTGATCCGCTTGGACGAGTCCAGGGCCTCGGCGGCCTCGCGCAGCACGGAGTCCGCCGGGATGACGCGGGACGGCGTGTGACGGATCACCTCGGGCTTCGCGGAGAGCTCGGTGAGGGCCACGTCGCCCGGGATCACGAGCACGGCCACGCCCCGCTGCTCGACGGCGGCCCGCATCGCGGTGCGCAGCATGCGGGGCATCTGGTCCGCCGAGGAGACGTGCTCCACGTAGACGGAGCACTCGCGGAACAGGTCCTGCGGGTGGGTCTCCTGGAAGTAGCCCGAGCCGATCTCCTCCGACGGGATGTGCGCGGCGATCGCGAGCACCGGGGTGCGGGAGCGCTGGGCGTCGAACAGGCCGTTGATCAGGTGGAGGTTGCCCGGACCGCACGAGCCCACGCAGACCGCGAGCTCGTCCGTGAGCTGGGACTCGGCGGAGGCGGCGAAGGCCGCGGTCTCCTCGTGCCGGGTGTGCACCCACTGGATGCCGCCGTGGGAGCGCAGGGCCTCGGTCAGCCCGTTGAGGGAGTCCCCGGGCACGCCGTACATGCGGCGCACGCCCGAGGCGTGGAGGGTCTCGACGATGTTCTGGGCGACGGTGGCCACGGTGGAACCTCTCTCTGGTCGGGAGGCGCCCGGGCCGGTTCGGCAGGGGCGCGGCATTCCCTTCCACGCTAGGGGTCGAGGTCCAGGCCCGGGGAGGGTCGGCCGTCCGCAGAGGGGGCGTCCGGCCTGGTCAGCGCAGCAGGTCGCGCTCCACCCAGCGCAGCAGGGACTCGCCCGCCCGCTCGTGGACGTCGTCGGCGTCGCCGATGCCGCGTTCGGCGAGGATCGCCGCCGTCACCACGCCGTAGGGCTTCTCGGGGACGCCGTCGGCGGGCCGCACGTCCATGTGCTCCACGGCGAGTCCGCGCTCGTGCAGCCGGTCGGCCATGGCGTAGTCGCTGCGCGAGTCGCCCGCGGTGAGCCAGCGTTCGGGCACCGGGGTGCCCGCCTCCGCCAGCAGGTCGAAGCAGCGCTCGACGCCCAGGTCCTTGCCGGAGGAGCGGTGCTCGACGTCCACCGAGATCACCGAGGGGGCCACGCGCACCTCCTCGGCGAGTCCGCGCTCGGCGAGCAGATCCTCGACGCCCGCGGCGACGTCGTCGCGCACCCGCTCGTACTCCGTCTGGTCGGCGCCGACCGTCTTCTCGAGGGAGACCATGGCCAGCTTGGTGCGGTCGGTGAACTGCAGGTCCCCGGCGCGCTCATCGTTGAGGGCCCAGATCGCGTCACGGGTGTCCGCGTCGATGGCCATGTCCGGGTCGGTGCGGAGCCAGTCCGGGGCGGTGCCGTCCACGGTGACGTCGGGCAGGTCCCCGGAGGGCACCGCGGAGAACGGGAACCACACGGCGCCCTTCTCGCAGATCGCGTGGAAGGGAGCGTCGTCCGGGAGGCCCGCGTCCCGCAGCGGGGCGATCACGCTGTGCAGGAGGAAGTCCGTGGAGCGGCCCGTGTTGAAGCCGACCGGCACCCCGCGCCTCGCGAGGCGGACGAGCACGTCGATGATCCCCTCCGGCACGGTCCGGGTCTCGGTGGAGGCCACGGGGGCGTCCACGTCCAGCAGGAGTCCTATCGGGGAGGAAGTGCGCATGCCCCCACCCTAGGCCGCGGTGGCCCGTGCCCGCGATGGGCCCGGCGGCTACGCTGACCCTGAGACCCGCCCCGCCCGGGGCACACCCCCGACGATCACCCCACGGGAGCACCCATGAGCACCGCCACCGACCTCGGCCCGTCCCGCAGCCCCTTCGGCCCCGACGCCGCGGCGCGCGTCCCCAGCTCGGGGACGGGGCTGTCCTCGACGGGCGGCCGGGTGGCCATGCTCGTGGTCGTGATCCTCGCGGTCGTGGCCGCGTTCCTGGGCTCCGGCGTCGTCGGCGGCCTGACCCCCGTGGCCGAGGCCGCGGGCGGCTGGCTCGGCCCGGACGCCACCTGGGTGTCCCCGGCGACCCCCGCGTTCGGCATCTGGTCCGTGATCTACGCGGGGCTGCTGGCGTACGCCGTGTGGCAGTTCCTCGCCTCGGCCCAGTCCGCCCGTCACGACCGCCTGCGACCGTGGATCCTGGTCTCGGTGCTGCTCAACGCCGCGTGGATCTGGACGGTGCAGGCCGGGCTGCTGGGGCTGAGCGTCGTGGTGATCGCGTTGCTGCTGGCATGCCTGGCGTGGATCCTGGTGCTCCTCGAATCCGTCCGCGCGCACAGCTGGGGGGAGCGGATCCTCCTGGACGGGGTGCAGGGCCTGCATCTGGGCTGGGTCTCGATCGCCGCCGTGGCGAACCTGGCCGCGTGGCTGGCCTCGACCGGCGTCGTCGGCGATCCGGGGCAGTCGTCCCTCTGGGCGAAGGTGATGCTCGTGGTGGCCGTGCTGATCGGTGCGTTCACGGCCGTGTACAACGGCGGCCGCCCGGCTCCGGCGTTCGCGCTCGCGTGGGGTCTGGTGTGGATCGGCGTCGGCCGCGCGGACGGCACGGGGCTGCTCTCGGGCAGCCTCGCCCTCCTGGCGTGGGGCGGCGCGGCGATCGTCCTGCTGTGCTGGCTGGCCGCGCTGCTGCTCTCCCGCCGGTCCGCGACGGGCGAGGCCCGCGACCTCGTCCTCGACGCACTCGACGGCGGCGGCGACCCCATCGACGGCCGTCGCTGACCCCCGTCGTCATTGACGGAACGGGGACCGATGCTGTCGTGACGTGCGGCAACACCTGTGCCTCCCACATGCGATGATGTGGTGATCCGAAGGCCCCGCCTCACGGCGGGGCCTTCGTCATGTCCCCGTCCCTTCCCCTCCAGGATCCTCGTGCCCCTTGCCCGTCTGCGCGCGGCGCTCCCCGCGGCCGCACTGTCCCTGCTCCTGCTCACCGGCTGCACCGCCACCGACGACGGCGTCATCCCGGAGAGCACCGAGGGAGACGTGGTCACGGTCGAGTCGATCTCGGACGGCGACACGCTCCGCGTGACACTCGGCGAGGTGTCCACGCGGGTGCGCCTGCTCAACATCGACACCCCCGAGACCCGCCACCCCTCGAAGCCGGTCGAGTGCATGGGCCCGGAGGCGACGGCGGCGCTGAAGTCGATGATCAGCCCCGGCGACACGGTGGTGCTGCGGTACGACCGCCGGCTCTACGACCGCTATGACCGCCTCCTCGCCGGCGTGTACGCAGACGGCGTCCTGGTCAACGCCGAGATGGCCCGCCTGGGCTACGGCGAGCCGGCGGTCTTCGACGGCAACGACCGTTTCCTGCCCGAGGTCGAGGCGGCGTGGGAGGAGGCCCGGGCGAACGGCGTCGGCAGGTTCTCCGGGGAGTGCGGCACCGCGGCCCCGACCCCCGCCGAACACCTGGTGCGGCCGGCGCACCCACACGCGGGGGCCGTGGTCGGAGCGCCATCGGTCCAAAACAACGACGCGGAAGCAGGAGT
>NZ_VIGS01000064.1:0-10757 GCF_006704135.1 Micrococcus sp. R8502A1 | reverse complement strand
ATGTAGCTCCGTCTCGTGGGCTCGGAGAATGTGTATAAGAGACAGGCGCCGTGGCCGGCTGCGTCCGTGGCTGCCGTTCCTGCTCGCGGCCGTGCTGTGCCTGGCGCTGCTGGGGTGGGCCCTCGTCGCCCTGCCGGGCCTGCCGGAGCGCGTGCCCACGCACTGGGGCGTCGACGGGCGGCCGGATGCGTGGGAGGACACCTCGTTCGGCACGGTGGCGGCGGGGCCGCTGATCGGCCTCGGCATGACGGGTTTCCTGGCGCTGGTCTCCGCTATGGTCACCGCCCTCACCCCCACGGATCCGGGACTGTCCCCGTGGCGGCGCGTGCGCCAGACGGGGGTGCACCGCGGGGTCCAGGAAAGCCTCGGGTGGTCGTGCGTGCTCATCGTGCTGGTGCTGGCCCCGACGACGGCCGAGGTGCTCGCCGCCGGGGCGTGGACGATGCCGTGGTGGCTCCTGCCCCTCACACTGACCGTGCTCATGGTGGGCATCTTCCCGGTACTGCGGGCCGGAACGCAGCGGTGGACGCGCTGGTCGGACCGCGTCGCGGCGGACCTCGAGTACCGGCCCACGGCCGCGGAACGCGCCGAGGACGAGATGTGGACGCCCCTGGGGCTCAAGCGCGACCCCGAGGACCCGGCTGTCTTCCCCGCCAAGCGTCCCGGCTACGGGGTGGGCGCGACGGTCAACCTCGCCACCCCGGTGGGCCGGTGGCTGGTGCGCGGATTCGTGGCCGTGTTCATCGTCGGCCTGCCGCTGGCGATCTGGCTCGGCGCGTACGCGGCACGGTGAGGCGGACCGTGCCCGACGACGACGCCGCCCGCCTGCTCCTGATCGCGGACACCCACATCCCGCGGCGCGCCCGCGCTCTGCCCGCGCAGGTGTGGGCCGAGGTGGCGCGGGCCGACGTCGTGCTCCACGCCGGCGACTGGGTGGCCGAGGACGTGCTCGACGACCTCGACGCGAGGGCCGCCCGGCTGGTGGGCGTGTGGGGCAACAACGACGGGCCTGGGCTGCGGGCGCGGCTGCCCGAGGTGGCGCGCGTGGAGATCGGCGGGGTGCGGATCGCGATGGTCCACGAGACGGGCCCGGCGGCCGGCCGCGAGCGCCGCATGGCCGCGGCGTTCCCGGACGCGGACGTGCTGGTGTTCGGGCACAGCCACATCCCGTGGGACACCGTGGCCGGTCCGGACACCGCGAACCCGGGGCTGCGGCTGCTCAACCCCGGCTCCTGCACGGACCGGAGGCGGCAGCCGGTGTGCACCCTGATGCGCGCGGTGGTGCGGGGCGGGCGGCTCGAGGACGTGGAGCTGGTGTCCGTGGACCGCACGCCGTGACCGACGGGCCGGCCGCTCCCCCCTGCAACGCTGGTTGAGTTATCACGGGTCCAGGCGGCTTGCACCCGTGATAACTCAACCCGCGTCGCGCCGGTGCCACCATGACCGGCGGGTCGGCCGCTCCTGCACAGCCACCACGACGACGGCGGCCCTCCCCAGGGCGCGTCGGTCCGGTCCGTCGCAGGGCCCGGGGGCGGCAGGCTCACCCCATGACCGCGCGCACGCCCCTGCCGTCCACCCTCGCCGCGGGCGCCTTCACGACGGCCGAGCTGCACGCCGCCGGCCTGCCGTGGCGCCGCACCCTCGCGGCAGACCTCGCCCGGATCTGCCGCGGCGTGCACACCGCGGGCATCCCCGACCCGTGCGCCCCGGACGGCGCGGCCGCGCTGGTCCGCCTCACGGGCGGGGTGGTCTCCCACGTCTCTGCCGCCCTCTGGCACGGACTGCCGCTGCCGCCCCGCCTCGCGCGGCCCGCCGGACTGCACCTGACCTTCGACCGCTCCGCGCGCACGCACCGGACCGACCTGGACGGCGTCGTCAGCCACCGGGTGCGGCTGCCCTCCGACCACGTGCTCGAGCTTCCCGACGGCCAGCGCGTCACGACGGCGGCGCGCACCTGGTTCGACCTCGCCGGGATGCTCCGCCCCCACGAGGTGGACTGGCTCATCGCGGACGGCGACCACCTGGTGCGTCCGCCGTGGACGCCGACGGGCCGGGCGGACCCCGTGGCCACCGTGTCCGAGCTGTCGGAGGTGCTCGCCCGCTGCCGTGGCCGGCCGGGTGTCCGTCTCGCACGTGCCGCGCTGGCGGAGGTGCGCGTCGGGGCCGACTCCCCGCCCGAGACCTTCCTCCGGCTCGCGCTGATCCGGGCCGGGCTGCCGGAGCCGGAGCTGCAGGTCGCCGTCGACCCGGCCGACCCGGCCTCGCCCGTCGTGGACCTCGGGTACCGGGGGGCGCGCCTGGCCCTCCAGTACGACGGCGCCGGCCACCGCACGGCTCAGCAGCAGGCGAGGGACGCCCGTCGGGACGCGTACTGCCTCGAGCGGGAATGGACGACCCTGCGCTGCACCTGGGAGGACCAGCGCGCGGGGTTCGGGCGGATCGTGGGGCTGGTCCGGCGTCGGCTCGCCCGCACGCGCTGATCCGCCCCCGCCCGTCCCGACGCGGGTTGAGTTGTCACGGGTCCAGGCCAACGCGGGTTGAGTTGTCACGGGTCCAGGCCCGCGTAACCGGTGATAACTCAACCCGCGTTGCACGGCGCCGGCCTGCGCCGCGTGACGCTCTGCGACGTCCCCACCCTGCCCCCGGCGCATCTCGCCCGGGACAATGGGAGGGACTGTCCCGAAGCCTCCATCGAAAGGACCCCCGTGGCTGACCACGAGTTCGGCTTCCGCACCCAGGCGCTGCACGCGGGCGCCGTCCCGGATGCCGTCCACGGCTCCCGCGCGGTGCCGATCCACCAGACCAGCTCCTTCGTGTTCGAGTCCGCCGAGGACGCCGCCAACCTCTTCGCGCTGCAGAAGTACGGCAACATCTACTCGCGGATCGGCAACCCCACGGTCGCCGCGTTCGAGGAGCGGGTCGCCACGCTCGAGGGCGGGATCGGGGCCGTCGCGACGGCGTCCGGCATGGCTGCCGAGTTCGTCACCTTCGCGGCCCTCGCCGGGGCCGGCGACCACATCGTGGCGTCCTCGAAGCTCTACGGCGGCACGATCACCCAGCTGGACGTCTCCCTGCGCCGGTTCGGCGTCGAGACCACGTTCGTGGACTCCGCCGAGGCCGCGGACTTCGAGGCCGCCCTCCAGCCCAACACGAAGGCCGTCTACACGGAGATCGTCGCCAACCCCTCCGGTGACGTCGTGGACCTGCCGGGCCTGGCCGACGTCGCCCACCGGCACGGCGTGCCGCTCGTCGTGGACGCGACCCTCACCCCGCCCTACCTGATCCGGCCGATCGAACACGGCGCGGACATCGTCATCCATTCGGCCACGAAGTTCCTCGGCGGGCAGGGCACCACGCTCGGCGGCGTCGTGGTGGAGTCCGGCCGCTTCCCGTGGGACAACGGCAAGTTCCCGTCCATGACCGAGCCCGTGCCCTCGTACGGCGGCGTCTCCTGGTGGGGCAACTTCGGCGAGTACGGTTTCCTCACCAAGCTCCGCTCGGAGCAGCTGCGCGACTTCGGCCCGTCGCTGGCCCCGCAGTCGGCGTTCCAGCTGCTGCTCGGCGTCGAGACGCTGGCCCCGCGCATGGACGCCCACCTGGCGAATGCGCAGGCCGTGGCGCAGTGGCTGGACGAGGACCCGCGCGTCTCCTGGGTCCGCTACGCCGGCCTGCCCGACCACCCGCACCACGCCCGCGCGCAGCAGCTGCTGCCCCGGGGCGTCGGCTCGGTGTTCAGCTTCGGCGTGGCCCCGGCAGCCACGGACACCGACGACGGCGCCTCCGGTCCGGAGGCCGGGCGCGCGACGGCGGCGCGCTTCATCTCGGCGCTGCAGCTGGCCTCCCACCTGGCCAACATCGGCGACGCGAAGACGCTGGTGCTGCACCCCGCCACGACGACCCATCAGCAGCTCACCGCCGAGCAGCTCGTGGCCGCGGGCATCCCGGCGGACCTGATCCGCATCTCGGTGGGCATCGAGGACGTCGAGGACATCCTCTGGGACCTGGACCAGGCCCTGACCGCGGCCACCGGCCGCACCCGCGACGGCGCCGTCGTCCCCGCAGAGCAGGAGGCCTGAGCCATGAGCACCACCCACCCCGAGCGCACCTGGACCGGCCCCGGCGCCCCCGAGCGCCTGGCGATCCTGCGCCGCACCCGCTCGATCGCGATCGTCGGCGCCTCGGACAAGCCGGCCCGTGCGTCGTACTTCGTGGCCACGTACCTGCTGAGCTCGACCACGTACGACGTCTACTTCGTGAATCCCGTGCTCGCCGCGGCCGGCAAGGAGATCCTCGGCCACCGCGTGTACGCCTCGCTGGACGACCTGCCCGTCACCCCGGACCTCGTGGAGGTGTTCCGCAAGTCCTCCGACGCCCCCGAGGTCGTGGCGGACGCCGCCCGCGTGGGTGCCCGGACCGTGTGGCTGCAGCTGGGCATCTGGAACGAGGACGCCGCGCGTCAGGCCGAGGCCGCGGGCCTGGAGATCGTGATGGACCGCTGCGTGAAGATCGAGCACGCCCGCTTCCACGGCGGGCTCAACCTCGCCGGCTTCGTCACCGGCGTGATCAGCTCGCGGCGCCAGGAACTGGACCGCTAGGCGGGCGACGCCCCGTGTCGGGCGTCGTCCGGCCGTCGTTGCGCACCCGCCCGTCGATGGCGTGGGATGGTCCCATGACCTCCGAGCTCCCCTCCTCGTCCCTCTCCCCCGCCTGGACCGGCCGCACCGACGGTGACACCCCCGAGCACCTGCGCTGGCACCAGGTCGTCCGCCCCGCCGACGGCCGCGGCGAGCCCACGACGCCGCAGCGCGACCCCGGCGCCGGCGCTCCGACGTCGGGCGCGCGGTCCACGGCGCTCATCGGCTTCGCCTCGGACGAGGGCGTGCGCCGGAACCACGGCCGCGTGGGAGCCGAGGACGGCCCGGAGGCGCTGCGCGGCGCGCTCGCCTCGCTCGCGTACCTCGAGGGCACGGGCGCGCTCGTGGACGCGGGCGACGTGTCCGTGGACCGCGGCGACGACGACGCCCCGGGCGAGCTCGAGGCGGGCCAGGCCGAGCTGGGCACGGTGGTCAGCGGGCTGCTGAACGCGCACGACCTGGCCGTGGTGCTCGGCGGCGGACACGAGACCGCCTACGCCTCGATCACGGGCCTGACCGGCTCCACGCGCGTGGGTGCGGGCACCCGCGTGGGCATCCTCAACCTGGACGCGCACTTCGACCTGCGCGAGGCGCCGCGGCCCAGCTCCGGCACCCCGTTCCTGCAGGCGCTGCGCGACGCCGAGGGGGCGGAGCATCAGCTCTCCTACGCGGTGGTGGGCATCAGCGAGGCCAACAACACCCGGGCCCTGTTCGACACCGCGCGCGAACGCGGGGTCACGTGGGTGACCGACGAGCAGGCCCAGACCGCCGACGTCACCGGCGTGCGCCGCTGGGTGCGCTCGTTCATCAACGCCGTGGACGTGCTCTACCTGACGATCGACCTGGATGTGCTGCCGGCCGCCGTCGCCCCGGGGGTGAGCGCACCGGCCGGCTTCGGCGTGCCGTACGAGGTGATCCACGCGTGCGCGCTGGAGGCCACCCAGTCCGGGAAGCTGGCCCTGGCCGACGTCGTGGAGCTCAACCCCGCCCTGGACGTGGACGGCCGCACGGCGAAGGCCGCGGCCCGGCTGATCCACACGATCGTCAGCCGCCACCGGACGGACGCGTCGCTGCTGGCCTGAGGCGGGCCGGGGGTCCGTTCAGGCGCGGGGGCCGCACCGCGAGGGCCGCGGTGCGGCTGATCCACACGATCGTCGGCCGCCACCGCCGCTGAGGTAGCGAGGTGCGTTGAGGGTCACTCAGCCTCTGTGATGATCAGAAAGCAGACTCTGCATCTTCCAGAGCTTCTTTAAGAACCTCCACGCCTGATTTTGGCTGAGCCGGGCACACCTCCGGCCTCGGGCAGAGCACAGAGATGAGCATCCAGATCGCCAAACGAATCTGCCCAGTCGGATTGATCCCCTCCACGGCTCCCGCTGCAATCTTCTTTGTCGCTGCGATTGCCAAGGCGACGACCGGTCGAGGAAGACCTGCCGTGGTGAGGGCTGTCCTGGTGCGATCGGCTGCTTCATCGATGTATTCGCCTGGATCTACCGCATTCGCCACCTCGGCAAGTACCTGGCAGATAGCATGGCTCCGCGCTCGTCCACGCCCCTGTTCGTCGTCGGCTACGGCAAAATCAAGAAGGTGCGTACGGACTTCCCGAATGCTTTCCGCGACCAGAAGGTCACCAGCCAACTGAAGCACTTCATCGATTCGACGACGTCGCTCACATTCCATTGAGGAAGTCCGCCTATCGACACCCTCCGGCCCTGGGGGCAGAGCGATCAATGTCTCTGTTGGTGGGGTAACGCCCGGACCTGGGGAAGAGCCACAGTGCGGACAACGTGCACGAGCAGTCTCTTTCCTATGGCCTCGCTTGGGGGCCCTGGGGCAGGTGACGGGAGTCATGTCTGAACACTATGTGAGCAGTCGTAGAAACTGGAGGCTCGCAGAAGGGCGGATATCACGACTCGGCTCACCGTCCGGTCAGGTCATGCGACGACGCCGCGCGCCTCGTCCCCGCCCGCGTTCGCTTCTGGTCCCGGCACCATCGCAGACGTCCGGACGAAGTCCAGCCGCTCGCGCAGGGAGTACACCTGCGCCTCCTCGAACAGGCCGAACGGCCCCTCGGGGGCGTCGTCCGTGTAGGGGGACTCGAACAGCCGGCCGGCGTCCAGGACGCCGTTGGCGGTCAGCTCCTCCACCATGTGACCCAGGAAGCGGATCTGCGCCTGGGTGAGCGTCCGGTCCTGGACGAAGTCCGCGACCACACCCTGCGCGGCGGCACGATCCATCCCCACTAGCATGCGCACGAACAGGCCCAGCTGTCCCTCGCCCTCGGACTTCGCCGCGGCAAGGTGCACGTCTTCGGCCCCGATGCTCCGGAGCAGCTGTTCGAGCGACTCCAGGTCCTGCTCGGTGAGCTGCTTGCCGTGGCGCAGCTTCTGCAGCGCCAGCGAGGACTCGTTGCGGCGCAGCGGCTCGCTGACCTTGGCCCAGAACCGTTCGATGTCCACACCGGGCGTCGGCCGCACGACGTCGACCTCCTCAAGCTGCGTGAGCGTGTCCGCGAAGTCCGTGTATACGCGGGAGCGGCGGACCTTCTCGATGAACTGGACGAGCCCGCGCAGCTTCTTCCGGGCGTGCTCGAGCATGCCGAGAGTGACGCCCTCCCACCATTCCTCCCCGGCCACGGCCTCGAGGAGGATGATCTGTTCCTTGACGGCGGGGATGGCGTCCTTGGAGAGCAGGTTCTCCGCGAGGGACTGCACCGTGGCCCGGATGCGCTCGGACATGCCGGCCTCCCCGGTGAGGTCTGCCAGCTGCCGGCGCACGATGAGCAGGTCGAAGCGCTTGGCGTCGACGTCCTCCCCCGGCAACCCGGTGACCACCCCGGCCAGCGCGCGTGCCCGTTCGGCGGCCTGGGCGCTCAGGGACGTCCACGCCTCAGGCCGCTGGAACTCCTCGACCTCCCGGCGGAGGGGGCGGGCCAGGACGTTCTCGAGGGTCAGGCGGGCGATGGCCGCCTGCAGCTCCTCGGCGGCGGTGCGGCGCAGCTCGCGCACCGCGCGTTCCTCCGGCCCGACGGTGGCGGGCGCCCCGGCGTCGTCGTCCAGGGCGTCGAGGGCGACGACGAGCGCGAGCCGGTCCTCGAACAACCGCTGGGTGAGGGACTTCTGGGTGGAGCCGTCGGACTCCGGGAGGTCCTGGTTGAAGAACTCGAGGTTCTGGCACCAGTCGAAGACGAGGAAGTCCTCCTTGTCCCTCCCCGGCCCGTAGAGGTCCGGGCGCAGGCGGGTGCCGCGGCCGATCATCTGCCAGAACTTGGTCTTGGAGCGGACGAGCTTGAAGAACACGAGGTTGACGACGTCGGGCACGTCCACCCCCGTGTCCAGCATGTCCACGCTGATGGCGATGTGCGGGGCCTTGCCGGGGGTCTTGAAGTCGTCCAGCAGGGCGTCCGGGTAGCGGCTGGCGTGGGTGATGATCTGGGCGTACCGGCCGCCGAGCTCCGGCCACTGGGCGTCGAACCGCTGCAGGATGAACTCGGCGTGCGGTTGGTTCTTGGCGAAGACGATGGTCTTGCCGAGCCGTTCGCCGTCGGCCACCTTGTGGCCGTGCTCCATGAGGGTGGAGAGCACGCGGTCCACGGTGTCCGCATTGAAGAGGAACCGGTTGATTTCCTCGCTCGAAACCTCCTCGGGCGCCTCGTCCTCGCCCCAGTCCAGCGCGTCCCAGGCCTCCTGCTCCTCGGCGGGAAGCTGGTCGTACCGGATGCCGCGACGCAGGAAGGTGGTGCCCACGGAGACGCCCCGCGGCGGCACCAAGAACCCGTCCGCCACGGCCTCGTCGAGGGTGTAGGCATCGGTCGGCACGCCGGGCTCGAGGCCGAAGAGGCCGTAGGTGTTCCGGTCGATCTCGTCCTTGGGGGTGGCGGTGAGGCCCACGAGGAGGGCATCGAAGTGGCGGAAGATCTCACCGTACTTGGCGTATACGGACCGGTGGGCCTCGTCCACGATCACCAGGTCGAAGTATCCGGGGTCGAAGCGGGCACCCTGACCGGTGGACTCCTGGATGAGGCCGAGCATGGTGGGGTAGGTGGAGGCGTAGACGCGTCCCTCCCCGTGCCGGTTCTTCAGCAGGTTCACGGTGGTGCCGACGAAGCCGTGCTCCACGAAGGCGTCCGCGGCCTGCTTCACGAGGGCCTGCCGGTCCGCGAGGAAGAGCACGCGCTTGACCCATCCGGCGCGGGCCATCTGGTCCACCAGGGCGACGGCAGTGCGCGTCTTCCCGGTGCCGGTGGCCATCACCAGCAGAGCGGCGCGGCGCTTGTTCTCGAACGCATCAGCGTATGCGACGAGGGTTCACCGCCAGTGCCATGTGTGCGAGAATCGCACACATGTCGCCGACCACTCCTCATTCGCTGGGTGCCCGTGTACGTGCCGCGCGGGAGCGTCGCGGGATGTCCCAGCAGGACCTAGCTACCGCCGTTGGCCTCGAGCGCACCATGGTCAACCGGATCGAAGGCGGACAACGGAAGGTCACTGCCCTGGAGCTGGCCTCCATCGCCGATGCCCTGGGAACCCGAATGCAGTCGTTCTTCACCGAGCCTGCGCCAGCGCTCGTCTCGCACCGTTCCGCCCAGGGGTTGGATACCACCGAGTCGGCCGTGGACCACCTGCTGGCCGAACTCCTCGCAGACGTCGAGTTCCTGCACGGCCTGCATCCCATCGAGGGGTTCGGCGTGCGGGACCCCTGGGAGCAGCCCAAGTCCGTTCACGAGGCCGACGACATGGCCGCCCGGGCACGCGAGCACGTCGGGTATACAGCAACGGAACCCGTAAAGGACCTCCAGGCGCACCTGGCCACTGCTGGCCTGCTCCTGTTCTCCCGCAACTTCGGCGTGGACGCCGCTGACGCGGGAACGGTGCTCCTCGCCGAGGGCGGCATCTCCCTGGTGAATTCCACCCCCAAGGTCGGGCGACGCCGCCTCTCCGCCGTGCACGAGCTTGGGCACTACCTACTTGCCGATGAATACACGGTGGACTGGCGCACCGCCCACACCGGCCCGGACATCGAGGGTCGCCTCGATCGGTTCGCTCGAGCATTTCTCCTGCCAGCAGCTGTCCTTTTACAGGAATGGCCCGCCGCAGCTCACTCAGGCGATGTCCGCACTGCCGCTGTGAAGATCGCCGGCACCTACCTGGTGGACATGTCGACCCTGGCCCGCCGACTCCACGACCTGGAATTGGTGGACGCTTCCACGGCAAACGACATCCGCGCTGTGCAGACCACGCAGACGGACATCATCACCCACGATCTGTACCCGTCTGACGAGATGGCAGGCACTACCCAGCCCCGGGTGTACCAGAAGCACGTCATCGCGCTGTTCGAGGCCGAGAAGCTCTCGCGTGAACGCACACTCGACCTCTTGGATGGGACTTTCGACGACGACGACCTTCCGGACCTTCCCCCACGTCAGGAACAGGAGATCTGGGAGTACGTCTCGTGACCGCCGTTCCGGAGACCTACGTCTTCGATACGGGACCACTGCGCCATTTCACCCTGAAAGGATGGCTCGGTGTGCTCAAGTTCCTGACAGCCGGCCATGCCGTGATTCCGGAGAGTGTGGAGCAGGAGATCAGGGACCAGCAGTACCAGCACCCAGATCTCCGGCAGATCTTGGACGCCGAATGGATCGTCGTGGACCGCAGCGAGGACCTCGAGTTCCTCGCGGCCTTCGCCCGATACGAGGAGCACCTTGTGGCGGGCGGTCGGAACCGGGGCGAATGCGGCGTTCTAGCCCTCGGTCGGACGCACGGGTATCGCATCGTGATCGACGACAACGTGCCCCGCGTCCTGGCCAAGCGCGAGAAGCTCGAGTGCACCGGCACCCTCGGGTTGCTCTGTGAGGCGATCCGCAAGGAGCAACTCACCGTTCCCATGGTTGAGAGCCTCGCTGACGATCTCATCATGGGCGATTACCGGCTTCCCTTCGGCCCAGGAGGATTCAAGTGCTGGGCCGAACAACAGGGACTCCTGGGATAAGCCCTTAGGGCGTGTCTGAGAATAGATGCACGAGTCAGCTGAGACCCTGGGGACATGTCCCGGTTCCAGATGCTCTCCGACGCCCAATGGGAGTTGATCGCCCCGATGCTCCCGACCCGGACCGGCCGCGCC
>NZ_VIGS01000063.1:0-10728 GCF_006704135.1 Micrococcus sp. R8502A1 | reverse complement strand
TCACATGCTATCATGTATTATGTTAGGCCATATTCTGTGCTTCTACGCCATCGTCGTGCGTCTAGTGTTTCTTTTTTTTTTTTTTTTAGAGGGGTATAAGAGACAGGCCCGGGATACTGACCCTGAACGCACGGTCGGTAATTCGCCGCGCCCGCCCCGCCCCGTCGTCGGTCACTCAAGGAGTCTCCATGTCCGCACAGTCCCAGGCCCTGCTCGTCGGCGGTCGCCGCACGCCCGTCGGCAAGTACGGCGGCGCCCTCTCCTCCGTCCGCCCCGACGACCTCGCCGCCCTGACCATCAAGGCCGTGATCGAGGACGCCGGCATCGACCCGTCGGTCGTGGACGAGGTCATCCTCGGCAACGCCAACGGCGCCGGCGAGGAGAACCGCAACGTCGCCCGCATGGCCTGGCTGCTGGCCGGCTTCCCGGACACCGTCCCCGGCATCACCGTGAACCGTCTCTGCGCATCCGGCATGTCCGCGATCGGCATCGCCACCGCGATGGTGCGCTCCGGGATGGCCGACGTCGTCGTGGCCGGCGGCGTGGAGTCGATGTCCCGCGCCCCCTGGGTGATGGAGAAGCCGACGACGGCGTTCGCCAAGCCCGGCGCGGCCTTCGACACCGCGATCGGCTGGCGCTTCGTGAACCCCCGCTTCGCGGACGGCGAGTTCGGGGAGAAGTTCACCTTCTCCATGCCGGAGACCGCCGAGGAGGTCGGCGAGGTGGACGGCATCACCCGCGAGGACGCCGACGCCTTCGCCGCTCGCTCGCACGAGCGTGCGCTGGCCGCCATCGAGGCCGGCCGCTTCACGGACGAGATCGTGCCCGTCGTCGTCACGGGCCGCAAGGGCGCCGAGACGGTCGTGGACACGGACGAGGGCCCCCGTCCCGGCTCCACCCCCGAGGTGCTCGCCGGCCTGCGCCCGATCATCAAGAAGGACGGCGTGGTCACCGCCGGCAACTCCTCCTCCCTCAACGACGGCGCCTCGGCGATCCTCGTCGTCTCCGAGCGGGCCGCCCAGAAGTACGGCCTGACCCCGCGGGCCCGCGTCGTGGAGTCCACCTCGGCGGGCCTGGCCCCCGAGATCATGGGCCTGGGCCCCGTCCCGGCCACCGAGAAGGCCCTCGAGCGCTCCGGCTGGTCCGTGGCAGACCTGGGCGCCGTCGAGCTCAACGAGGCCTTCGCCACCCAGTCCCTGGCCTCGATGCGACGCCTCGGCCTGGACCCGGAGACCGTCAACGCCGACGGCGGCGCGATCGCCCTGGGCCATCCGCTGGGCTCCTCGGGCTCGCGCCTCGTGGTCACGCTGCTCGGCCGGATGGAGCGCGAGGGCGCGGACAGGGGCCTGGCCACGATGTGCGTGGGCGTGGGCCAGGGCTCCGCGATGCTCGTCGAGAAGGTCTGAGCGCATGGCCGACTTCAGCCACTTCACGGCGCTGCGCGTCGAGGAGCGCGAGGACCGCGTCCACGCGCGCATGGACCGCCCGGGCGCGCGCAACGCGATCGACCAGACCATGGTCGACGAGTTCCACGAGCTCTGCGCCCACCTCGAACGCGAGCCGAAGATCCTGATCATCTCCGGCACCCAAGTGGAGTCGAAGCGCGAGCCGGGGACGTTCTCCGGCATCTTCGCCTCCGGCGCGGACATCGGACAGCTGCGCGAGCGCCGCCGCGACGACGCCCTGCGCGGCGTGAACTCGCAGGTCTTCGACCGCATCCACCGACTGCCCATGCCCGTGATCGCGGCGATCGACGGCTTCGCCCTCGGCGGCGGCGCGGAACTGGCCTACGCGGCCGACTTCCGCATCGCCACCCCGGCGCTGAAGATGGGCCAGCCCGAGACGGGCCTGGGGATCACCGCCGCTGCGGGCGCCCAGTGGCGGCTCAAGGAGCTGGTGGGTGAGCCGGTGGCCCTCGAGCTGCTGCTCGCCGGACGGATCCTGGACGCGCAGGAGGCCCTCGAGCTCAAGCTCGTCACCGAGCTGCACGAGCCGGAGGCCCTCCTCGACGCCGCCGACGCCCTCGCCGACCGCATCGCGCAGCAGGACCCGCTGGCGGTGCGGCTGTCCAAGCGCGTCTTCCACCTCCCCCGCGAGGCCCACCCCCACGTGGACGAGATCGCGCAGGCCATCCTGTTCGAGTCCGAGGCCAAGTTCGAGCGCATGCAGGCGTTCCTCGACCGCAAGAAGAAGTGAGGACTGACATGACCGATCAGCAGCACACCCCTGATGCCGCGCCGTCCTCCGTGCCCGCCGTCGTCGGCGTCCTCGGCGGCGGCCGGATGGGCGGCGGCATCGCCCACGCGTTCCTCGTCTCCGGCTCGTCCGAGGTGGTCGTCGTCGAGCGCGACCCGCAGTCGGCCGAGGCCGCCAGGGAGCGCATCGAGGCCGACCTGGCCGCCTCCCTCGAGCGCGGCAAGATCGACGGCGACCTGGACGAGTGGGCGCAGCGCCTGACCGTCACCGTGGACCGGGCCGACTTCGCCCGCTGCGACCTCGTGGTCGAGGCCGTGTTCGAGGACATGCAGGTGAAGATCGAGGCGCTCACCGACGTCGAGGCCCACCTGCGCGAGGACGCCTGGCTCGCCAGCAACACCTCCTCCCTGTCCATCGACGAGATCGCCACGCATCTGCAGCGCCCCGAGCGCTTCTGCGGCCTGCACTACTTCAACCCGGTGCCCGCCTCGAAGCTCGTGGAGGTCGTGATCGGCGAGCAGACCGGTGCGGAGCTCCAGGCCCTGTCCACCGAGTGGGTCCGCGGGCTCGGCAAGACCCCCGTCGTCGTCAAGGACGCCCCGGGCTTCGCCTCGTCGCGCCTGGGCGTGGCGATCGCGCTCGAGGCCATCCGTATGGTCGAGGAGGGCGTGGCCTCCCCCGAGGACATCGACGCCGCCATGGTGCTGGGATACAAGTTCCCGGTCGGCCCGCTGGCCCTGACCGACATCGTGGGCCTGGACGTGCGCCTGGGCATCGCGGAGTACCTCGAGTCCCAGCTGGGTGAGCGCTTCGCCCCGCCGCAGCTCATGCGGGACATGGTGGCCCGCGGCGAGCTCGGCCGGAAGTCCGGCAAGGGCTTCTTCGACTACCGCTGAGCCCCCGGGGCAGGCGCTTTCGAACGGGAGATAGGGCCTATCTCCCGTTCGAAAGCGCCCATTCCCCCGATATCACGTTCGAAAGTGCGGGGCGGCGCGGCTAGCGTGACGGGTATGGACGAGCCCACGCTGCTGCGCACGGCCCTGCCCGTGGCGAACACGCCCGGCCATCACCTGGACCAGCGGCTCTGGCTCAGCCGGGCCGCGCGCCCCGTGGACCCCGAGACCTTCGGCCGGGCCTGATGTCGGCCGACCGCCCCTTCCGCTTCACCCACCGCTGGGCCGTCCCCGCGGACGCCCGGTCCGTGCTGGCCCTGCTCGCCGACCCGGCCGGCTACCCACGCTGGTGGCCGGCCGTCCCGCGCGTCCGTCGCCTGGGCCCCGACCGCGCCGCCGTCCGGCTGCGCGGGTTCGTGCCGGTGCGTCTGACGATGGAGCGTCTCATCGACGACCGCGCCCGCGGCCTTCTGGTCGCGCACCTGAGCGGGGACCTGACGGGCACCGTGCGGGTCACCGTCCACGACGACGGCGCCCCGGCCGGACACGCGCCGCACTGCATCGTGGTGTGGGAGCAGGAGGTGGTGCTCACCTCGCCGTGGATGCGCGCCGTGGCCCGCGTGCCGGGCGCCCGCACCGCGATGGGCCTCAGCCACGCGGCCGCGATGCGCTCCGCGCGTCGGGCGCTCGGGGCGAAGGCCGTGCCGACCGCTGATCCCGCTCGAAGGGCTCGTCCATGACGGCCCGGCGCCCCAGGCCGGCTCAGAGCTCGGCCTGCGCCTCGTTCCACTCGCGGGACAGCGGCGGGCGGGAGAGGCCGTCGAGGAGGCCGTCGGCGGGGTCGATGCCGAGCTCCACGATCCTGTTGTCCGCGTCCACGTGGACGACCTTGGGCTGGAAGTGGCGGGCCTCGTCGTCGTCCATCTGCCCGTAGGCGATGAGGATGACGATGTCCCCCGGATGCACCAGGTGGGCGGCGGCGCCGTTGATGCCGAGCACGCCGGAGCCCCGCTCGCCCGCGATGGTGTAGGTCTCCAGTCGCGCGCCGTTGGTGACGTCCACGATGGACACGAGCTCGCCCGGGAGGATGTCCGCGGCGTCCAGCAGGTCCTGGTCCACGGTCACGGAGCCCACGTAGTGCAGGTCCGCCTGGGTCACGGTGGCCCGGTGGATCTTGGCGTGGAACATGGTGCGCAGCATGCGGCAGAACTCTCCGGATGAGGGGGTGGGTCGGGTCCGAGAGGACCGGTGCTCGATTCTACGCCGGTCCGGAGACGAGGGGCAGGGGCCGACGCCGGCCCGAGGCTCCCGCCCCTCTCGTCGAGGCCCGCAGACACGCCGCCACGTCCTGGCCGTAGCGGCGCGTCTGCGGGCCTGGGCGGGTCAGATCCACGACGGCGGCACTCGGCCCGGCGGCGTCCGCGCGGCCACCAGGCCCCGCAGCTGCCGCACGAACAGCTCCCAGTGCCCCGGCCGGAACACGTCGGCGGTCACCCGGATCACCTCCCACCCCTCCGCGCGGAGGGCCGCGTCCCGCTCGCGGTCCTCACGCCACTGCCGGCGATTCGTGCGGTGCTGATCGCCGTCGTACTCGACGGCCACCTTGGCGTTCGCCCACACCAGATCGACGCGGAGCCGCTGTCCCGTGGCGAGGCGGATGCACGGGTTCACTGCGGGCTCCGGGACGCCGTCCAGGACGAGCCGCGCCCGCAGCCGGCTCTCCTGCGGCGAGTCGGCCCCGGGGCGCACGAGCTCCAGCGCCTCCCGGGCCGCACGGATCCCGCGCACCCGTCCGCGTTCCTCGACGGCGGCGCGCAGCTCGGCCACGTCCGTCACCCCGGGAGGCAGCCGGCGGCGGCGGGCCTCCGTCGGGGCGGTCCGAACCATGCTGTCCCCCAGCGCGACGAGATGCTCGAGCGGTCCGGCCTGCGCGGCGAGGTCCACGAAGGTCCACCCCGGCGCGGTCACGCGCACCCCGTCCACGATCCGCACCGGTGCGTCGGCGCGGAGGCGGTGTGAGCGGATCCCGGCCCGGCTCGACGCGGTGCCGTGGCCGCGCGGGGTCGCGGTGTGCACGGACCGGTCGGCGGCGAGCGGCCCGGTCAGCCACAGGCCGAGCACCCGGGCGGCCGTGACGTGGCTGAACACGCCCTCGGGGTGCAGATCCTGCAGCGCCCGCACGTGGTCCATGGGGTCCGGTTCGACGCCGCGCCGGCCCCAGAGCCCCCAGCCGAGGGAGACCACGTCCCCGCGCCGCAGCCGGGCCGCGCTCACGCCCGCCTCGCGCGCGGCCGGGGTGGAGAACACCGTCGGCGCGCGGAGGAGGCCGTCCAGTCCGCAGCGCATCGGAGGCAGGGGCGCGGGCGAGCGGGGCATGCGCCGAGCGTGCCCGATCCGGGCGGGCCGCCGTCGTCGTCCGCCGGGATCTGTGGACGACGCCCCGCCGAGGCCCGCAGACACGCCGCTACGTCCTGGCCGTAGCGGCGCGTCTGCGGGCTTCGGCGCCACGGCTTGCGCCGCCAGGCCCTCTCCACGACGACGTCACCCGCCCGGCTCCCCCTCCCGCGTGATCCACGTCTCGGCTAGGGTGAGGACCAATAACCGACCGATCGGTCGGGACTCGTCCGTGCCCCCGACACCAGGAGACCTCGTGACCGTCACCGCCCCCTCCCTCCCGGAGATCCTCCCCAGCTACGTCGCCGGCAGCTGGTGGACGCCGTCGCACCCGTCCAAGGTCACCGACGTGACGGACGCGAACACCGGCGCGCGCCTCACCGGCGTCTCCACCGACGGCCTCGACACGGCCGCCGCCATCGAGCACGCGCGCACCGTCGGCCAGCAGGCCCTGGGCGAGCTGACCATCCACGAGCGCGCCCTCAAGCTCAAGGAGCTCGCGCTCTACCTGAACTCCCGCGTCCAGGAGCTCTACGACGTCTCCTTCGCCACCGGCGCCACGCAGCGCGACCACGCCTTCGACGTCGACGGCGGCATCGGCACCCTCTTCACGTTCTCCGGCAAGGGCCGCCGCGAGCTGCCGAACTCCAACGTGATCATTGACGGCGACGTGGAGCCCCTTTCCCGCGACGGTTCCTTCATCGGCGAGCACATCTACCAGCGCATCCCGGGCGTGGCCGTGCAGATCAACGCGTTCAACTTCCCTGTGTGGGGCATGCTGGAGAAGTTCGCCCCGGCCTTCGTCGCCGGCGTGCCCACCGTGGTCAAGCCGGCCACCCCCACCGGCTACGTCACGCAGAAGTGCGTCGAGCTGATGCTCGAGTCCGGCGTGCTGCCCGAGGGCTCGATCCAGCTGATCTCCGGTTCCGCCCGCGACCTGCTGGGCCACCTGGACTACCGCGACCACGTCGCGTTCACCGGCTCCGCCGCCACCGCGGCCACGCTGAAGAAGCACCCGAACGTGCAGGAGGGCGGCGTCCGCTTCACCGCGGAGACCGACTCCCTCAACGCCGCCATCCTCGGCCCGGACGCGGACCCGGAGTCCCCCGAGTTCGAGGCGTTCGTGAAGGCCGTCTTCCAGGAGATGACGGTCAAGGCCGGCCAGAAGTGCACCGCCATCCGCCGGGTGATCGTCCCGCAGGACCGGGTCGAGGCCGTGACCGCCGCCCTCACCGAGCGCCTGGCCGCGAAGGTCGTCCTGGGCGACCCGCGCGTCGAGGGCACCACCATGGGCGCCCTGGCCTCGAAGGAGCAGCAGGGCGAGGTCCGCGGCGCGGTGCAGCGCCTGGTCGACGCCGGCGGTCAGGTCCGCCTCGGCGGCCCCGAGGGCTCGACCGGCGACGCCGACGCCGAGTCCGGCGCGTTCTTCGCCCCCACGGTGCTCACCTTCGAGGACGCACGCACCCCCGAGGTGCACAGCGTCGAGGCGTTCGGTCCGGTCACCTCGGTGATCGGCTACACGGACGTGGCCGACGCCGTGGCCCTGGCCGCCCTGGGCTCGGGATCGCTCGTGGCCACGGTCGCCACGAACGACGGTGAGATCGCCCGCGCGTTCGCCGCCGGGATCGGCGCCCACCACGGCCGCGTGCACGTCCTGAACCGCCAGACCGCCACGACCACCACCGGTCACGGCGCCCCCGTGCCGGTGCTGATCCACGGCGGCCCCGGCCGCGCCGGCGGCGGCGAGGAGCTCGGTGGTGTCCGCGCCGTCAAGCACTACATGCAGCGCACGGCGATCCAGGGCTCCCCTGACATGCTCACCGCCATCACCGGCGTGTGGCATCCGGGCGCCGCGGCCCACACGGTGACCCGCGAGGACGTGGAGGCCGGCACGGCCGTGCACCCGTTCTACAAGTCCCTGGCCGAGCTGACGGTGGGCGACCAGTTCGCCTCCGGCCTGCGCACCGTGACCCTCGAGGACATCACGGACTTCGCGGAGGAGACCGGGGACAAGTTCTACGCGCACACGGACGAGGAGGCCGCCATGGCCAACCCGTTCTTCCCGCGTCGCGTCGCCCACGGCTACCTGCTGGTCTCGTGGGCCGCAGGGCTGTTCGTGGCCCCGGATCCGGGCCCGGTGCTGGCCAACTACGGCCTGGAGAACCTGCGCTTCATCACGCCGGTGACCTACGACGACGCCATCCGCGTGACCCTGACGGCCAAGCGCATCACCCCGCGCGTGAGCGACGAGTACGGCGAGGTGGCCTGGGACTGCCGGATCCACAACCAGAAGGACGAGCTCTGCGCCCAGTACGACGTGCTGACGCTCGTGGCCAAGACCTGGCCGATGGCCCCGTCCGAGACCTCCCAGGGCTGAGCCCCCCTGCTTCGACGGGCCGTCCCGTGCGCCCGCTGCGCGCCGGGCGGCCCGTCGTCGTCCCCGGGAACAAGGAGCGTGCCCGGGGCGTTCACCTGTACGTCCCATTCGGACCGCGAGAGAAGAAGGTCGACACACATGTCCGAGTTCACCCGTTTCGAGCAGGTCGCCGTGCTGGGCACCGGCGTGCTGGGTTCGCAGATCATCATGCAGGCGGCGTACCACGGCAAGAAGGTGATGGCCTACGACGCCGTCCCCGCCGCCCTCGAGGGGATCGAGCGCCGCTGGGCGTGGATCCGCCAGGGCTACGAAGCGGACCTCGGGGAGGGCTACGACCCGCAGCGCTTCGACGAGGCCATCGCCCGCATCACGCCGACCTCGGACCTCGGCGAGGCCCTGGCGGATGCGGACATCGTGGTCGAGGCCGTCCCGGAGAACCTGGAGCTCAAGCGCAAGGTGTGGGCCCAGGTGGGCGAGCTCGCCCCCGCCACGACCCTGTTCGCCACGAACACCTCCTCCCTGCTGCCCTCGGACTTCGCCGACGCCAGCGGCCATCCGGAGCGCTTCCTGGCCCTGCACTACGCCAACCGCATCTGGGCGCAGAACACCGCCGAGGTCATGGGCACCGCCGCCACCTCGCCGGAGGCCGTCGCGGGAGCCCTGCAGTTCGCCGAGGAGACCGGCATGGTCCCCGTGCACGTGCGCAAGGAGATCCCGGGCTACTTCCTCAACTCCCTGCTCATCCCGTGGCTGCAGGCCGGCTCCAAGCTGTACATGCACGGAGTGGGCAACCCGGCGGACATCGACCGCACCTGGCGCGTGGCCACCGGCAACGAGCGCGGCCCGTTCCAGACCTATGACATCGTGGGCTTCCACGTGGCCGCCAACGTCTCCCGCAACGCGGGCGCCGACTGGCAGCGCGGCTTCGCCGAGCTGCTGGAGAAGAGCATCGCCGAGGGCCACAGCGGCGTGGCCGACGGCCAGGGGTTCTACCGCTACGGGCCGGACGGGGAGAACCTCGGCCCGGTGGAGGACTGGAACCTGGGCGACAAGGACACCCCGCTCGGCTGACCTCCTCCGCTGACGGATCAGGGGCCGTCCGGTGCGCACCACGCATCGGGCGGCCCCGACGCATGCCCCCGCCGCTTCCTTGTGGCATCCGTCACAGCGCACGTAGAGTCGGGCCATGACGACCTCCCGACTCCCCCTGCTCGGCGCCCTCGCCGTGGGCGCGCTCGCCCTCGCCGGGTGCGCGGGCGGCGCAGAGCCCTCCTCCCCCGCCCCCTCGTCGGCGTCGTCCACGACGACGGCGGCCTCGTCCGCGTCCACGTCGCCCGCGGCCAGCAGCTCCACGGCCCCCACGTCACCCGCGGCCAGCGCCTCCACGGAGAGCACGGCCAGCGCCTCCGCCTCGGGCAGCCTGTCCCTCGAGATGCCCGCCGCGCTGGATGGGCAGCGGACCCTGGCGGTGCAGGCCGCCGTGCAGCGGGCCGCGGGGCCGGGGTCCGAGGTGGGGCTGAGCGCCGCCTCGCCGCTGGAGCGGCAGACGGAGCTGCGCCAGCGGGCCGACGGCCTGGAGCAGACGGTCGACGCCGGCGCGAGCCCGGCGCCCACCCGCAGCGCGGAACAGCAGGCCTGCCTGGACGCCACACGCTCCGCCCTGGAGCGGGACGCCGAGGCCGGGGCGGCGGACCTGGGGCTCACGGCCCAGCCGGAGACGGCCGCCACCACCGGCGGCGGGCCCACCACGACGCCGGCGCCCTCCTTCACGGCGTCCCCCGACACCGAGGTCACTCCGCTCGGCGTGCGCGTCACCGTGTACCCCACGGAGGAGGCCGCCCGCGCCGCCCTGGAGGACGCCCGAGCGGCGGCGCAGGCCTGCACCGGGGTGGACCTGGCCGGGCTCGACGTGGAGAGCGTGACGCGGACCGAACACGAGGGCGGCACCGCCTACACGGCGCTCCCGGCCCCCGGGGGGTCCGTCTACTCCCACCTGACGGCCGTGCAGGACGGCGCCCGCACCGTGGCCGTGGCCCAGGCCGACGCGGACGGCGGGGTGCCCGCGGACGCCGAGGACCGTGCGACCTCGATCGTGACCGACGTGCTCGCCTCGCTCGACGGCGAGGGCTGAGGACAGAGGCCCCTCAGCCCCGCAGACCCCCGAGCACCACGCCCGTGACGGCGTCGATCATCTGGCCCGGTCCCTGCTGGCCGGGGACGCCGCGATCCGGCCGGTACCAGTCGACGATCGAGTTGATCATGCCGAGCGCGAGGCGGGCGAGGTTGCGCGGGGTCACGTCGGAGCGCACCGCACCCGCGGCCTGGGCGGCCTCGAGCAGGTCCCCGAAGCGCCGGGTGATCTCACGACGACGCTCGACGGCGGCCACCTCGACCGCCGAGTTCCCGCGCAGGCGCAGCAGCAGGGTCACCTCGGGCTGCTTCTCCGCCAGCACCCCGAGCGTGCCGCGGATGGCCGCCTCGACCTGCGCGCCGGCGTCGGACCCGCTGGCCACCACATCGTCCAGGCACGCCTCGAGGGCGTCGAGCGCCTCCGTCACCGCGTGGTCGAGGATCGCCTCCTTGGACTCCACGTGGTGGTAGATCGCGGACTTGGAGATGCCCAGGTGGGTGGCGAGCATGCCCATGGACGTCGCCTCGTAGCCGTGCCGGTTGAAGAGCTCGACGCACTCGGCCAGCAGCTGGCTCCTATACACATCTGACGCTGCCGACGAGCGCATAAGGGAGGAATTTCAGTGTCTGCAGTTCATTGAAAACAAGATTAAACAAGTAACACGGCTCTTGAAGATATTCATAACGATGTACTAGAAAGAAGTAGGTAGAAGAAAATAAAATGATTATATGAATAGA
>NZ_VIGS01000062.1:0-11427 GCF_006704135.1 Micrococcus sp. R8502A1 | reverse complement strand
GCTCGGCGTGAGGCGCTGGCCGTGTGGGTGAACCACTACAACTACCATCGGCCTCATACCTCCTGCGGGGACGCCCCTCCGGCCTCGTTGGCCCCGGCCCGAGTCAACAACGTCATGACCTCTTACACCTAGGCGAGCTGCTGGAGCTCGCCCGTGTCCTGGGCGTGCCGTTCGCGACGTTGGTAGCCGGCATCGATGCTGCAGATGAACAGCTGGCCGAGGCATGAACGGCTATTCACTTCAGCTGGCCTACACCCCAGAGGCGGCGCGAGAAGTCACAGACCAGATCAAGACCGGCCTGGAGTCCGTGTACCACCTGATCCGGTCCGCGTATCGGGGGCGGGCTTGGGAAGTTCTGGGGTACCGGAGCTGGGACGAGTACGTGACTCGGGAGTTCGGCAACTTGCATCTTCGGCCGCCGCTGGAAAAGCGACAGGACATCGTGCTGTCCCTCCGTGAGGTGGGGATGAGTACTCGGGCGATCGCATCCGCGACACAGATCAGTGAGGCCACGGTGCGGCGGGAGCTTAAGCACGCAGGTGCGTCAAAAGACGCACCTGAAGCGTCCCGGGTGCGATGCCGCTTCCTTTCGAGTTCGAGAGGATGTTGTTCATGCCGAAGAAGTTCGATCCCGAGGTGAAGGACCGCGCGGTGCGGATGGTCCTGGACCGTGTCGAGGAAGCCGGGTCAGTCACGAAGGCCGTGGCTCTGGTGTCGCCGAAGGTCGACGTGGGGCGCGAGACCTTGCGCCGCTGGGTCTGTCAGCACCGCGTCGACGCCGGCCTCAAGGACGGGCCGACCAGCGATGACCTGGCCGAGCTCAAGCGCCTGCGCGGCGAGGTCAAGCGATTGCGGGAGGACAACGAGATCCTGCGCAAGGCCTCGATTTTCTTCGCGGGGGAGCTCGACCCCCGCAACCGATGATCATGGGATTCATCGATCAGATGCGCGCCAAGGGGCATGCGGTCGAGTCGATCTGCAGGGTGCTCCGTCAGGAGGGCTGTCAGATCGCCGCACGCACCTACCGGGCGTGGCGCCGCCGCAGCGCGTCGGCTCGTGACACGTCCGACGCGGTCCTGCTCAACGTCCTGCACGACCTTGTCGGCACCCCGGAAGGGCTGCTGTACGGGCGTCGGAAGATGACCGCGTGGCTGCGTCGAGAAGGTCACCAGGTCGGCGCCGGTCGTGTGGACCGGCTCATGCGGGTTGCGGGGATGAACGGTGTGCGTCGAGGCAGGCCAGTGCGCACCACCGTCCCGGCCAAGGACGGCTGCCGTGCCGGTGACCTGCTCAATCGAGACTTCACCGCGGCCGCGCCGAACACGAAGTGGGTCGCGGACTTCACCTATGTGCGCACGTGGGCGGGCTTCGTATACGTCGCGTTCGTGCTGGACTGCTACTCGCAGAGAATCCTCGCCTGGCATGCCGCGACGGCCAAGACGACCCCGCTGGTCCTGACCCCGCTGCGGATCGCGTTGTGGGACCGTGACCGGCACGGGCACCCTGTGCAGCCCGGCGAGCTGATCGCGCACAGCGATGCCGGGTCGCAGTACACGAGCCTTCGCTTCGCCGAGCACCTGGCCGCCGAGGGCATCGCCGCGTCCATCGGGACCGTCGCCGATGCGTATGACAACGCGCTCATGGAATGCGTCATCGGCTTGTACAAGACCGAGTGCATCACCACCACGATCTTCCACAACGGCCCGTACAAGACCATCGCCGACGTCGAGTACGCCACCGCCGGATGGGTCGAGTGGTACAACAATCGAAGGCTCCACTCGTCCCTGGCTATGACCACCCCGGCCGAGTACGAGACTGCCTACTACGCCGCCCTCAACCGAGAGCTGGCACCCACATAGGAGCGGCACGAAACCCGGGACGCTTCACTGTGTCGCTGGTCAGGTCGACGCAGACGAGCTTGGGCCCGCCGTAGGTCGTGGGCTTGAATAGCGGGCTTCCGGTGTCCAGGATCCACAGCCGATCGGCAGGGTCCACCACCACGCTCTGCACCGAGACCAGGGTGTTCGCCATGTCGTCGGAATCGGTGCGATTGATGGCCTCGTTCGGGTAGGCCACCGCCTCGCCGTCGCGAATTTCGGCCACCGTGAAGGCGACGTCATCGCCCCACTTCGGGTAATTGACGAAGATCCGCCCCCGGTGCGAGACCGTGACGCCGGTGAGCATGGCGCCGTGGAAATGGGCCACCTCCTCCAGCTCGCCCACCGGCTGCTCCGCGGGCAGTCCTTCCGATCGATTCTCCATCACATCGCTCCTGTCAGTCGGGCTCGTGCTCGGAACGGTACACCGGGTTCTCGGCCGCCGGGGCGGGAGCCTTCGGGCAGGACCAGTTCTGCCCGGCAGTCCCAGTGGGTTGCGGTGTGCGGTGCCCAGGACCCCGGTGCATGGAGAGCCCCCGTCCAAGTCACATAAGGGGAGTGGTGCGCCGGTCAGCTGGTCCGGGCCACGGCGCTGAGCAGGGTGACCGCGACCGCGTCGATCTCGTGCGCTTCCACGCCGCCGACCTGGTTGAGCACCCGCAGCCGCGCCAGGGCGCTGTCTCCGATCGCCAGGACACCGTCTGATGAGACCAGCCCGACGTTGAAGTGTTCGGCCCACTCATCCCAGACGCCGCGGCTTTCGCACGCGAAAGCAACGAGTCGCGGGTCGTCGTGGGCATGTCGGAAGATCCGCGACTCGCCTCCGGACTGACCCGTCCCGGGCAGACCAGCCTCGTGCAAACGCACCGGCACGCCCTGCTCCCGCAGCGCGTACGCCGTCGACAGACCAACGATCCCACCCCCGATCACTGCTACCTCGGGTGAACGCGTCGTGGCAACGCCGTCGTCAGTTCCTGTCATCGCGGTTCCTCGATCTGTTGGTGATGAGCGATACGCCGCAGGAGAAGGGCCGCTGCCACGACGTCAGCGGGCTGTGTAAGCCCGCAGTCACCGCGCACAGCGTCCCCCTCCTCTCTGGGCTAGGGCGTGTCTGACAATGAGTCCAGGGGTCGGCTGACACCCTGGAAGGCATGTCCCGTTTCCAGATGCTCTCCTATGCCCAATGGGAACTGATCGCCCCGACCCTTCCGACCCGGTGGGCTGACCCCGTTTCGTAGGTCCAGTCGTTATGAGAGTCGTCCTGTTGCCCGCGGTCGCGGGCAGGGAGACTGGTCAGATCATGACGAACAGCAGGAAGCGTCACACCCCCGAGCAGGTCGTCCGTAAGCTCGGGCAGGCCGACAGAATGCTCGCCGATGGTCAGGACGTCGCGGCGGTGTGCCGGGAGCTCGGGGTGTCCGAGCAGACGTACTACCGGTGGCGGAACCAGTACGGCGGCCTCAAGGCCGAGGACGCAAAGCGCCTGAAGGAGCTGGAGAAGCAGAACGCGACCCTGAAGCGTCTGCTCGCGGAAGCGGAGCTGGAGAAGGCCGCGCTCAAGGAGCTGGCTGAGGGAAACTTCTAAGCCCGGACAGGCGCCGCGCCGCCGTCGATCACCTCAAGCGCAAGTTGCGGGTGAGCGAACGGATGGCGTGCCGTCTGGTCGGGCTGAGCCGCTCCGCGTACCGGCGACCGCTCAAGGGCGACACGGTCGCGGACCCGGATCGGGCGCTCAGGGAGTGGCTGCGCGCCTGGGCGAAGGACCATCCCCGCTACGGGTATCGGCGGGCGTATCACGACGCCCGCGCCGAGGGGTGGGTGGTGAACCACAAGAAGATCCAACGCCTGTGGCGTGACGAAGGGCTCCGGGTCCCGCAGCGGCGTCGACGCAAGCGCGTCGGGTCCTCGACCGTCGACGCGCCGACGGCGGACGCGCCGAACGTGGTGTGGGCGGTGGACTTCCAGTTCGACGCCGACGAGCACGGACGACCGATCAAGATCTGCTCGATCGTCGACGAACACACCCGGGAGTGCATCGGCGGGCTCGTGGAGCGCTCGATTGCCGCCGACCGACTCACCGCCCACCTCGAGGACCTCGTCGCCGCCCGGGGCGCCCCGGCGGTGCTCAGGTCGGACAACGGGCCGGAGTTCATCAGCGAGGCGATGGCCGACTGGGCCGGCACCCGCACCGGCCTGTCCTACATCCCTCCGGGCTCGCCGTGGCGCAACGGGTACGTCGAGTCGTTCAACAGCCGGATCCGCGACGAGTGCCTCAACATCAACAGCTTCTACTCGCTGCTGCACGCACAGGTCATCATCGGCGACTGGAAGGACGAGTACAACCACCACCGCCGGCACTCCTCGCTCGGCTACCTAACCCCAGCCGAGTACGCTCGGCAGTGCACCCATCAAATGGAAACCGACGACTCACAGAACGTCCGGACCGAATGAAGGGGGCGGCTCACCGGACCGGTCGGCAGGGCCGGCCGTTCGCCGATGCCCGCATGATGGTGGAGGCAATCATCTACCGGTACCGGTGCGGGATTCCCTGGAGGGACCTACCCGAGGTCTACGGGCCCTGGCAGACCGTGTGGACCTGGCAACGCCGGATGGCGGCCGAGGGCACCTGGGACACGGTGCTGGCAAAGCTGACCGCCGCCGCTGACACACAGGGCTTGGTGGACTGGTCGGTCTCGGTGGACTCCACGATCGCCCGCGCTCACCAGCACGCCACGAACACCACCCGGCACACAGGGGGCTGGATCGAGTTACAAGAATCTGCGTGAGGAGCCGGCCGATTCAGACGGATCGGGCGCTCCCGTGGTGGGTTGAGCACCAAGATCCATCAGCTCGTGGACGGGGCCGGGATGCCGCTGGTCAGCCTGATCACCCCAGGCCAGGCAGGAGACTCCCCGATGCTGCTGCCGTTGCTGGGGCAGCTGCGTGTGGCACGGCCGGTGGGGCGGCCCCGGACCCGCCCCGAGGCGGTGCAGGGTGACAAGGCGTACTCCTCCCGGGCGATCCGCGCCCATCTGCGTGCCCGCCGGACCAAGGCGGTCATCCCCGAGCCGGCCGACCAGCAGGGCCACCGCAGACGCCGCGGTGCCCGCGGCGGGCGCCCCATCGCCTCGACGCGGACGCCTGCAGGGGCCGCAATGTCATCGAGCGCCAGTACGCGCACCTGAATCAATGGCGGGGCCTGGCGACCCGGTACGACAAGTACGCGACCGTCTACCGGGCTGCCGTGGTGCCGAACGCGGTGCTTGCGTGGTCGAAGCTATTGTCAGACACGCCCTAGGCGTCTTCATCCTGATCAGCGGCGGAGCCTTCGGCCTCTGAGCACACCCGTCACCGACCACTCAGGGCCCTCGTCCCCGTCCCATCGGCCCGGTCACTCCTCAGTAACCGGTCCGGTGGGGCGGGGTTTCTGGTTCTAGACGGGGGTGGTGAAGGTGCCGGCGAGGCTCTGCAGCTGGTACATCCACAGCATCCAGAGCCCGGAGACCATCAGAATCCCGACCCCCACCAGCAGGGATCCGCCGATGATGTTGAATACCCGGATGTTGCGGCGGACGTAGGACAGGGCGTTGGTGACCCAGCTGATCCCCGCCGCGGCCAGCAGGAATGGGATGCCCAGTCCCAGGCAGTAGAGGAAGCCCAGCAGGGCCCCGCGCCAGGGATCGCCGGTGGTGGTGCTCAATGCCAGCACGGCGCCGAGTGTCGGGCCGATGCAGGGAGTCCAGCCCAGCCCAAAGACGACCCCGAGCACCGGGGCCCCGGCCAGGCCCGTCCGGGGGGCCAGGGTGGGTTTGATCGTGCGCTGGAAAAAGGGCAACTTGCCAACCATGGCCAGGCCCATAACGATCACCAGGACGCCCAGGACGCGGATCATCGGGTCCTGCCAGCGCACCAGCCAGTGACCGATCGTGCCGAAGGCGGCCCCGTAGAGGGTGAAGACCGCGGCGAAGCCCAGGATGAACAGCCCGACCCCGGTCAGCACCCGGCGGCGGTTGTCCGGATGTGTGGGGTTGGCCAGCCCGGAGACGTAACCGAGGTAGCCGGGCACCAGCGGCAGGATGCACGGGGACAGAAACGAGACGATCCCTGCGATCATCGCCAGCGGTGCGGCAATGAGCAGAGCCCCGGAGTTGACGGTCTCGGCGAAGTAGTTCCCGATGCTCACACCGAGCCCCTTCTCCTGCCGTCCGACAATGGGATGGGCAGGAGCCGGGATGGTTCGGTCAGCGGGACATCAGAGTGGGGCACGGTTGCGCGGACCTCCTGGGATCGGGCCATGGTGCCGGCCGCTTGCCGGGCGGCACCCCGACAAGGGTACACGTTATGCTGTACCGTTCTAGGCATGAGCACCACGACCCTCACTCATGTCTCGGCGTTGTCCCGACTGGGCCATGCCCTCTCTGATGACACCCGGACCCGGATCCTGCTGGCCCTGCGTGATGGGCCGGCCCGCCCGTCGGCGCTGGCCGGGGAGCTGGGGGTGTCCAAGCAGGTGATGTCCAACCAGTTGGCCTGCCTGCGCGGCTGCGGGCTGGTGACCACTACCGCCGAGGGCCGCAACGTCTGGTACGCCCTGGCCGACCCCCGGCTGGGCCAGACCCTTGGGGAGCTGCTGGAGTTGACGCTGACCATCGACCCGGATTGCTGCTCCGCTGCGGGATGCACCTGCGCATGAGCACCCTCACGCTGAGCTCCAAGCCCCTCACGGACGACCGCCGTG
The DNA here is from genome assembly GCF_006704135.1 of Micrococcus sp. R8502A1. Classification (NCBI taxonomy): domain Bacteria; kingdom Bacillati; phylum Actinomycetota; class Actinomycetes; order Micrococcales; family Micrococcaceae; genus Micrococcus; species Micrococcus sp. R8502A1. The sequence continues at coordinate 4,812 of NZ_VIGS01000062.1, read as the reverse complement.
CGGTCCTGCACCGCCGGATCCGCTGGATCGTGGCCGGAACCATCACCTACAACGTGATCGAGGCGGCCATCGCCCTGGCCGCCGGCACCGTGGCCTCGTCCTCCGCGTTGATCGGCTTCGGCTTGGACTCCATCGTGGAGGTCCTCTCCGCCGCCGCGGTGGCCTGGCAGTTCGCCACCCCGGACCCGCACCGCCGGGAGAAGGTGGCGCTGCGCCTGATCGCCTTCTCCTTCTTCGGCTTGGCCGCCTTCATCACCGTCGACGCCGTGCGCACCCTGTTCGGGGCCGGGCAACCGGAGCATTCCACGGTGGGGATCGTGCTGGCCGCCGTGAGCTTGGCCATCATGCCGTTCCTGTCCTGGTTCGAGCGGCGCACTGGCCGCGAACTCGGGTCCGCCTCCGCGGTGGCCGACTCCAAACAGACCCTGATCTGCACCTACCTCTCGGCGGTCCTGCTGGTGGGCCTGGTCCTCAACAGCACCCTGGGCTGGACCTGGGCCGACCCAGTCGCGGCCCTGGTGATCGCCGCCGTCGCCCTCAAGGAAGGGGTGGAGGCCTGGCGCGGGGATGCCTGCTGCACCCCCGCCTCCGCGCTGATCGCCGGGGACCAGAACGAGAAGGACGGCGATGGCTGCGGGGCGGATTGCGCCTGCTGTGCGCATTGAGCGTGCCTTCAGTATCGCCGGACAGGATGGTGACGTTAAGCTGATGATTCATCGAGTGGAAGAGACCCCGGTATGAGCGGACACGATCATTCCCATGCTCTTCCGGCGGCGGGCCGGCGGGGCCGGCTGGCCGTGGTCTTCTCCATCACCGCGACGATCATGGTCGCCGAGGTCATCGGCGCGCTGGCTTCGGGCAGTCTGGCCCTGCTGGCCGACGCCGGGCACATGTTTACTGACTCAGCCGGGTTGCTGATCGCCCTGACCGCCACGACCCTGGCGCTGCGCCCGGCCACGGACAAGCGCACCTGGGGGTACAAGCGCGCCGAGATCATCGCCGCGGCCGCGCAGGCCGCGGTGCTGCTGGCCGTGGGCGGCTTCGTAGCCGTGGAGGGCGTACGCCGGCTCATCGAACCCCCCGAGGTCGAATCCACCGCGATGCTCTGGTTCGGGGTGATCGGTTTGGCTGGCAACCTCATCGGTCTGGCGATCCTGGCCTCTTCCCGAGGTGAGAACCTGAACATGAAGGCCGCGTTCCTGGAGGTACTCAACGACGCCCTGGGATCGGTCGCAGTGATCGTTTCGGCGATCGTGATCGCCACCACCGGCTGGAATCGCGCCGATGCGGTGGTGTCCCTGTTGATCGCCGCACTGATCGTGCCCAGAGCCCTGATCCTGCTTCGCGACACCATCGACGTACTCATGGAGACCACCCCCAAGGGCTTGGACCTGGAGGCGGTCCGCATCCGGCTATCGGAGCTGCCGCACGTGCTGGAGGTCCATGACCTGCACGCTTCACGCATCGACTCCGACACCCCCGTGCTCTCCGCGCACGTCACCGTGCACAACGGCTGCCTGACCGCCGCGCACCTGGGCACTGTGCTGACCGACCTGCAACGGTGCGTGGCCCAGGATTTCCAAGTACCCATCGAACACTCCACCTTCCAAATCGAACCGGCCACCCACCCCCACACTGAGACCCTCCACCCCTGACCCACCCCTGCATCCCAGCCCCAGCTCATTCCCGCCCCGACGGCACGGTGCCGTCGCCACCGACCGAAACGGATCCCTTCGTGAGCACACCGACCCGCAATCCGACCCCCTCTGATCCGTCAACACCGGGCACCACATCCCGCAAGGCCAAGACCATCGTCTGGGTCGTACTGGCCGCTGTGGTGCTGGCCGGGCTGATCGTCGGAGTGGTGGCCGCCAGCGGCCCCCGCGACGCCGCCCCCCAGGGCTCCGGGCAAACTGCCTCCTCCGGGACCGGGCAGAGCGCCCCCTCGGAGGCCACGCCGGTGATGCGCCCAGACAGCCGGGTACTGTCCAAGGCCCCGAACGAGCAGGCCGTGCTGGTGGAGTTCCTGGACTTCGAGTGCGAGGGCTGCAAGGCCGCCTACCCGGTCGTGGAAGAACTGCGCGCCGAGTACGCCGACACGGTGACCTTTGTGCACCGCTACTTCCCGCTGCCCGGACATCCCAACTCGATGACCGCCGCCGTAGCCGTGGAAGCCGCCGGCCAGCAGGGACAGTACGAGGCGATGTATCAGCAGATGTTCGACACCCAGGAGCAGTGGAGCCATACCACTGAGGACCGGAGCCCGGTGTTCCGCGGTTACGCCGAGGATCTCGGCCTGGACATGGCCGCCTACGATGCCGCGGTGGCTGACCCGGCCACCCGCGACCGCATCGAGGCCGACGTGGCCGACGGGACCGCGCTGGGCGTGCAGGGCACCCCGACCTTCTTCCTGGACGGACAGATGCTCACTCTGAACACCCTCGAGCAGTTCCGCGCCGAGGTCGACGCCGCCGCCACGACGGACTGACCGGGCCCATGAGTGTCCCCGACACCGACACCAATTCACCCGTGACGATCCCCACGACCACCACCGACCGCCCTGCCGGTACCGGGCAGGCCTCCGACGTAGCGGGGATACCGACTGTCGCCCGGCACCGTCCGTTCGGCCTGGTGCTGTTGATCACCGGGGTGGTCGGCTGGGTGGCCTCGGCGATCCTGGTGCTCGAACGCCTGGAGCTGTACGAGGATGCCGGGTACATCACCAGCTGTGACATCAACCCCTGGGTGTCTTGCGGGAAGGTGATGGGGACCTGGCAGTCCGAGCTGTTCGGCTTCCCCAACCCGTTGATCGGCATCGTGGCGTTCGCCGTGGTCATCACCACCGCCATGGTGACCCTCTCCGGGGCGAGCCCCGGGCGCTGGTACTGGGCCGGCCTGCAGGCCGGGGTCACCGCCGGCACGGTGTTCACCATCTGGCTGTGGTCCCAGGCGTTGTTCGAGATCCACATCCTGTGCCTGTACTGCATGATCGTGTGGGCGGCGATGATCCCGCTGTTCATCCTGCTCACCGTGCGCAACCTCGCCCACGGCGTGATCCCCGCGCACGCCGCGGTGGTGCGGTTCTCCGCCGGCTGGGCCGGAACCCTGGTGGCCATCGCCTATGTGGCCGTGGCCGCCTCGGTGTTCTGGACCTTCTTCCCGGCCCTCACCGGTTACTGACACACCAGCCGCACTACGGCCCGCCCACGCGCCCGCAACGAGGAGAAACCACACCATGGCCGAGACCGACGTGCTAGTGATCGGCGCCCGCCAAGCAGGGCTGGCGCTCGGGCACTACCTGAGGCGTGAGGAGCCGAGCTGTCGGCAAAGCCGGACACAGGTTGGGAAACCGAGAAGGGCAGGCAGTAGGTTCCTTGTCCAACAGGCCCTCTACCGCCACGTCGCGACAACCGGGCAGCTCCGTGAGGATGGAGGCAAGGTCCTCGCCCGGAAAGGAAGTACATGATCGGCTGGCTGGAGCGGTGGCAGATTCCCTTGTACCTGGTTGCCCTGGGAGCCGGTGCCGCTTGCGGAAGCGGCATAACCGAACCGACACCGTGTCCACGATCAAGGGCCAAGGCCCCACTCCTACTCCGGCCTCACCTGACCCCGCTCCGGCACCACCACCGCGGACGAAGTCGCCGACGTTTGATCGCCTCGATGAAGGGAAATTCGCTATGCCGCCGATCGACCAGTGGGTCACGTTCGAACCCCTCACCGGCTCACCCGTCGGCATCGCCGCTCTGCTGTTCGCGGCACTGTATCTGCGAGGAGCGATCTGGATGTGGCGAAACAGGCGCCGTTGGGCGATCGCCCGCACAGCATCGTTCCTGATCGGGTGCGCCCTGATCTTCGCTATCACGATGTTCGGTGTGAACCGTCTCGCGACGGAATCCATCACAGCGCTGGTGTTCCAGCAGATCACCCTGCTGACCGTCGTTCCGCCGCTCCTCATCGCAGGGTCACCCGGGCTGCTGCTCCTGCGCAGCACACCGCACACCGGCCTCGGGCGTCTCGTGCTCCGTGCCGCGCACGGGGGACTGCGCTCACGATTCTGGAGCGCCGCACTGCACCCTGTGGTCGCCATCGTCATTGCGATACTGCTGTACCCGGTCCTCTACCTGACCGACGCGATCAGCGTCATCATGCGCATCCCCTTCGGCCAGGACGCCTTGCTCTTCGTCATCCTCGTCCTCGGCATCGTCTCGGCAACACCGCTATGGTCCTCCGATCCGCTACCGCGCCAACCCTCCTTCGCCGCACGATTCGTCGATATCGCCGTCGAGATCCAGATCCACGCCATTTTCGGCCTGATCCTGCTCCGTACCGCCACACCGCTGTTCAGCGCATACGCCACCCCCACAGGCAGCCATGACCCCGTCATCGACCAGGCGATCGCCGGCACGCTGGTATGGACCTACGCGGAGCTGCCGATGTTCGTAGTGCTCATCGTCTGCCTGTCCCGCTGGCGAGCCCGCGACGTGCGCACCTCGAGACAGCGACAGAAAGCCGAGGACGCCGAACTCGACTCTTACAACGAGTACCTCGCCAGCCTCTCCCGAAGACGGAACGAGAGCCAGGGCATGTCTGACAATCGTTTGGACCACGCGAGCACAGCGTTCAACACCACGGCGGCCCGGTAGACGATCGCGTACTTGTCGTACCGGGTCGCCAGGCCCCGCCATTGCTTCAGGTGCGCGTACTGGCGCTCGATCACGTTCCGGCCCTTGTAAGCCTGCGAGTCCAGGCCCACGGGACGGCCACCGGCCGAGCCGCGGCGCCTGCGGTGGCCCTGCTGATCCGCCGGCTCGG
>NZ_VIGS01000061.1:0-11927 GCF_006704135.1 Micrococcus sp. R8502A1 | reverse complement strand
CGTCGGCAGCACCAGATGTGTATAAGATGCAGGGGAGGGGCGCATCGCACGCCGCCACCGGTGCCGCAGCCTGGTTGGCCCTCACGGGCGGGTTCTCGCCGGCGGACGCCGGCAGGGGACGCACTCGTTGATCGGGATCGCCGCGTTCACGGCGGCGGGGCGCTCGTCCTCCAACGCTTCGGTGTAGGCCAGCCGGGTGTGCCCATCGATCGCCGAGTTCAGGGAGGTGTACCCCACCTTCGCGCCGGGTCCATGCTTGGCGGCCCGTACGGCCCGTGCGGCCTCGGTGCCCCGCCCGTGGGCGCGCGGGCCGCCCCCGTCGGGGATCTTGCCGATCTTCTTCACGTCCAGGTGCACCATGTGTCCCGGGGCCCGGGCGGTGATCTTCTGCGGTGGCTGGCGCAGCTCTTCCCCGGTGGGGGTCAGGGGTGCGTGAGCGTGGGTCACGAGCGGGCTCTGTTCTCCGTGGATGTGGTAGTTGAGGAACTTCCATCCCGCGGGACGGGGCCCGCTCGTCTCATCTCAGGCCGCTGGTCATGCCAAGAACCTCATGACCCACAACATCTAGACCCGGCCTTGACCCTTCCACCGTGTCACCCCACACGCTGTTGCCATGGTCACGCACACGAACCTCATGACGATCGGCGAGTTCAGCTCGCTCTCCCGCCTCTCCGTGCGGATGCTCCGCCACTACGACGCCCACGGCGTCCTGGTGCCGGAGCACGTCGACGCGCACAGCGGGTACCGCCGCTACGCCCCCGCCCAGCTGCGGGACGCCGCGGACATCCGGAACCTGCGCGACGTCGGCCTCGGCGTCTCGGCCATCACCGCCCTCCTCGCCGCCCGCGGCACCTCGACCTGGACCGATGCGCTCGCCCTGCAGCGGTGCACCCTGGTCGAGGAGCTGCACGCGGCCCGGGAACGGCTTTCCCTCATCGACCGCATGCTCACCCCAGGAGAGATCCCCATGACCATCCAGCTGAACCGCACCGCCGTCCCTGCCATGACCGTCGTCGCCCTGCGCGGCACCGTCCCGTCTTACTCCGACGAGGGCCGCCTGTGGGAGAGGCTCATGCCCGCCCTGCAGCAGCAAGGCATCAGGCCCGTCGGCCCGTGCGGCGTCATCGAGCACGACGACGAGTACCGCGAGGCCGACGTCGACCTGTCCGTCTATTGCCCCGTGGCGCCGGGGACTTGGGCGGAGGGCCCGCTTGTGGTGCTCCAGCTTCCCGAGCGCGACTGCCTGGTGGCGCATGTCATCGGCCCGTACACGCAGATCTCGCAGGCACACGACCTGATCGTCCAGCGCATGGAGGCCGAGGGGCTGGCTGCCCGGCAGGACGGGACCCTGGCCTCCAACGTATTCAACCGCTATCTCGTGACGCCGGACCAGGCCGCGCCTGAGGATCTCGTGACGGAGGTGTGCAGGCCGCTGGCGTGAGGCCCTGGTGACATGCACCAAGGGTCGCGGGGGAGACCCCGTGGCCCTTCGTGCTCGTCTCGCGGCTGGTTTCCCCATGGGTCGTAAGCCCAAGCCGCACGTGGGAGGGCACAGTCCATCACGGAGACATGAAGCATCGCAGCGGGCTCAGCGCCGAGACGCCCTCCGATTCTGGCGTCATATGGGGATGTTCAGTCCGCAGTCGTCACTCGAACTGACGTCTCGAACGGCTCCGCCCGAGGGGTTGCGGGTGATTGAATGGAACCCTGATCACGGTGACGATCGCCTTCCGTGGAACCACCTGGTGCCCCCTCGGCCTACGCGGACGACGCCGGCGCCGAGATGAACGCCCTCACGGGCGGAGCGCAGCTGCAGGCTTCCTCGTGGATGACGCGGGGAGTCTCATCGGGGAGTTGGACGCCGTGGCCGGGCCGATCGAGGACCAGGGAGATGCGGCACAGCCTCAACTGGACGCGTCCCGTCTACATCGCCTGACGCACACGCGTGGCAGGTGCTGGATCGCCGGGGGCGACGACGGACTTCAAGCACTGCTTGACGGCGAGCGAAGGCGCGAAATCACGGTGGTCTCACGTCGCTCGAACCCCGTTGCCGGGCCGTTGACCCACCCCTCCCGCCGCTGACAAGGTCAGACCATGACGGCAGGAGCCTCCCGATGACCCGCGTCCACGTCCTCGCCACCGGCGGCACCATCGCCTCGCGCTCCGGCGAGGGCTCCGGCGCCACGGCCGCACACGCCGCGGAGGCCCTCCTCGCGGGCATGGACACGACCGCCGACGTCGAGATCACCGGCGAGGACGTGATGACGGTCGGCAGCTACCGGCTCGGACTGCCGGAGCTGGCCACGATCGCCCGCACCGCACGTGAGCGCGCGGCGGACCCCGGCATCGACGGCGTCGTGGTCACGCACGGCACGGACACCATGGAGGAGACCGCGTTCCTCACGGACCTGCTGAACGGCACGGACACCCCCGTGGTCTTCACGGGGGCCCAGCGCGCCGCCGACCACCCGGACACCGACGGACCCCGCAACCTCCGCCAGGCCGTCCTCGCCGCTGCTCACCCGAACGCTCGCGGACTCGGCGCCCTCGTCGCCTTCGACGGCGTGCTGCTCTCGGCACGCGGCACCCGCAAGGGGCACACGATGGTCAGCCAGCCGTTCACCGGCGGCACGCTCGTGGGCGCGACGCACGGGGATGAGTTCCGCCTGCACGCTCCCCCGCATCGACCCGGCACCCTCGACCTCCCGGACTCCGGGCTGGACGGCGTCCGAGTCGACCTGATCACCGCGTACCCGGGCGCGGACCCCGCGGCCCTGCCGGCCGCCGTCGATCGCGGCGCCCACGGCATCGTGCTGGCCGGCACTGGCCTGGGCAACGCCGGGCCCGGACACGCGGAGGCGGTGGCTGACCTTGTCGCGCGAGGGGTGCCCGTCGTGCTGGCGACCCGCACCCTGGCCGGGCCCGTCCTCGGCGTCTACGGCCACGGCGGTGGCGCGGACATCCTGGCCGCCGGTGCCGTGGCGGCCGGCGAACTGACCCCGTTCCAGGCCCGCATCCTGGCCGCCGCCCTGCTGGCGCATCGGCCGGATCCCCACGAGTTTGCGGCGCGGTTCACCCGGCTGCGCTGACCCCACCCACGATTCCGAGGAGGAACCCCCATGGCGAAGAAGATCTACGTGAGCGTCGGCATCGATGTGGACGCGGTCGGCGGCTGGCTCGGCTCGTACGGCGGCGAGGACTCCCCGGGCGACATCTCCCGCGGCTTGTTCGCCGGCGAGGTGGGTGTACCGCGTCTGCTGCAGCTCTTCCAGCGGCGCGAGCTGCCGGTCTCCTGGTTCTGGCCGGGGCACTCGATCGAGACGTTCCCGGAGCAGTTCGACGCCGTGGTCGCCGCCGGTCACGAGATCGGCGTGCACGGGTACTCGCACGAGAACCCCATTGCCATGACCCGGCAGCAGGAGACCGAGATCCTGGACTACTGCACGGACCTGATCGAGCGCCGCTCGGGCACCAAGCCCGTGGGCTACGTGGCGCCGTGGTGGGAGTTCTCCAAGGTGACCAACGAGATCCTGCTCGAGCGGGGGTTCCTCTACGACCACTCGCTCATGCACGATGACCACACCCCGTACTACGTGCGTGTGGGGGACAGCTGGACGAAGATCGACTACGAGGCCGCGTCGGCGCACGAGTGGATGAAGCCGCTCGTCCGGGGTGAGGAGACCGACCTGATCGAGATCCCGGCGTCCTGGTACCTGGACGACCTGCCTCCCATGATGTTCATCAAGTCCAGCCCCAACAGCCACGGTTTCGTCTCCCCGCGGGACATCGAGCAGCTGTGGAAGGACCAGTTCGACTGGGTGCACCGCGAGATGGACTACGCGGTCTTCCCGATCACGATCCACCCGGACGTGTCGGGCCGCCCGCAGAACCTGCTCATGCTGGAACGGCTGTTCGACCACATCCAGGGGCACGACGGCGTGGAGTTCGCGTTCATGAAGGACGTGGCCGCGGACTTCGCCCGCCGGTTCCCGCGCGAGCGCGGCTGAGCGCGGATGTGCGGGGCGTGCGGGCGCGGGGTGGCGTCCCCGACGACGGCGCTCCTCAACGAGCACGGCCTCAAACGGCGGGCCCTGGCGCGGCTGCGCGGCGAGCTCGCCCCGGGATGTCGACTCACGCTCGAGGGGGACGCCTGGACGCTGATCCGCCGCTCGGGGCGCGGTGAGCACCACGCCGACGTCGAGGGGTTGATCGCCAGCCTCGAGGGCGGCGCCGCGGGGGACTGGGCCGGGGCCGAGCCACCACGGGAGGTTGTCGCGGCTGTGACGGCGGGGGTGGTGGCCCGAGGTCGACCGACCTGACGGCCGCGACACGACCTGGGGTCTGCCGTCAGATCATGTCGCGATCGACAGGTCATCCCGAATCCATCGCCGCCCCCCTCACGCCTCCGCCAGCACCTCGGCCCACACGCGGGCCCGGGCGGTCATCCCGAGATCACTCCGCCGGCGTCAATTCCCGCTTGAGGATCTTGCCCGTGGCGGTCTTGGGCAGCCCGTCCCGCACGTTCACGGTGCGCGGGTACTTGTAGGGGGCCACCTGGGACTTCACGTGCTGGATCAGCTCCTCCTCCGTGGCGTGCGCGCCGGGGGCGAGCACCACGTGCGCGGCGACCTCCTGGCCGAGCTCCGGGTGGGGCACCCCCACCACGGCGGCCTCCGCGACGGCCGGGTGCTCGTAGAGCACCTCCTCGATCTCGCGCGGGTACACGTTGAGCCCGCCGCGCAGGATCATGTCCTTCGTGCGGTCCACGATGTAGTAGTTGCCCGCGGCGTCGCGCCGGGCGAGGTCGCCGGAGCGGAACCAGCCGTCCTCGGTGATGGCCTGGGCGGTGGCCTCCGGCTTGCCCCAGTAGCCCTTCATCACGTTCTCGCCGCGGATCCACACCTCGCCCAGGGTCTCCTCGTCGCCCTCGGGCACGACGGCCCCGTCCGGCGTCACCAGCTGCAGTTCGCACCCGCGGACGGCGCGTCCGATCGAGCCCGGCTGATGCTTCTCACCCGGATGGTTGAAGCACGCCACCGGGGAGGTCTCGGACAGGCCGTAGCCCTCGAGGATCTCGCACTTGAAGGTGGCTTCGAAGCGGCGCAGCAGCTCCACGGGCAGGGCGGATCCGCCGGAGACGCCCAGGCGCAGGCTGGCCAGGTCCTCCGGACGGTCCTTGGCCGCGGCCAGCACCGCCCCGTACATGGTGGGCACGCCGATGAACACGTCCACCGCGCACTCCCGGACGGTCTGCACGGCCACGGCGGGATCGAAGCGGGGGATCAACGCCAGGCTGGCGCCCGTCGTCACGGACGCCATGAGCGCGCACGTGAGGCCGAAGACGTGGAACAGCGGCAGGCAGCCGAGCACGGTCTCCCCGTGCTGGAGCTGGATCAGCGTCTCCGCCGCGGTGTCCGCGTTGGTGCCCATGTTCCGGTGGGTCAGCTGGGCCCCCTTGGGGCGGCCGGTGGTGCCGGAGGTGTAGAGGATGACGGCGTCGTCCTCGAGGTCCCGCTCGACGGTCTCGGTCACCGGGCCGGGGCTCTCCGCGAGGTGCGGGGCGAGGCCGTCCTCGCCGAGGGTGCGCAGCGGCACACCGCGCTCGCGGGCGCCCTCCACGGCTTCCTCGGACGGCACGGACCACAGCATCGACGTGCCCGAGTCCTCCAGGTAGTACTCGATCTCGCGGCGCTTGAACAGCGGGTTCATCGGGACGACGACGGCGCCCAGCTGCAGGGCCGCGAAGAACACCACCGGGAACGCCGGGATGTTCGGCACCATGAGCGCCACGCGGTCCCCGGGGCCGATGCCCTCCTGCCGCATGAGCCCGGCCAGGCGCTGGGACTGGTCCTGGAGCTCCGCATACGTCATGCGGTTCTCGCCGAGGATCAGGGCGGTGGAGTGCGGATGCTCGGCGGCGGTGCGCTCGAGGCGGGCGGACAGGGTGGGGGTCACGACGGGCCTCCGAGGGGAGTCGGATGTGATGGGAACCACAGTGTAACGCCCGGCGGCGCTCGTTCGCTGTGAGCCGAGCGGGGTGTGTCGGCCGACCTCACGCCAGCGACATCACCGCGGTTCTGCCCGGCGGTGATGTCGCTGGCGCGCGGTCATCCACCGGCCCCGCCTGCGACGTCGATGTGTCGTCTCCACGGCCCAGGGGCGCAAGACTGGTCCCCGCACACCGCCGCCCGGACCGCCGGGCCAGACCGGAGGACAGACCATGACCGCACAGACCCCCGCCACCCCTGCCATCCCCGCGACGATGAAGGCGGTCGTCATGCGTGCGCCGGGCGACGTCGTCGTGGAGGAGGTGGACACTCCGCGCGTCGCCCAGCCCACGGACGTGGTCCTGAAGCTGGCCGCCGCGTGCGTGTGCGGCTCGGACCTGTGGCCCTACCGCGGCCACAACGACGTCGACAACCGGCGCATGGGCCACGAGTACGTCGGCACGATCGTGGAGAAGGGCGAGGACGTCGCCACCCTCGAGGTCGGCGACTTCGTGATCGGCTCCTTCATGCTCTCGGACAACACGTGCGAGATCTGCCAGGCCGGCTACCAGTCCCGCTGCGTCAACGCCGGCGAGTACACGGGCAGTCAGGCGCAGTACATGCGCGTCGAGCTCGCCGACGGCTCCCTCGTGAAGGTGCCCGGGGGCGAGCCCTCGGACCCGGACCGCCTGGCCGACTACCTCGCCGCCTCGGATGTGCTCGGCACCGGCTGGTACGCCGCCGTCGCCGCGCAGGCCGGCCCCGGCAAGACCATCGCCGTGGTCGGCGACGGCGCCGTCGGCCTGTGTGCCGTCCTGGCCGCCAAGACCCTCGGCGCGGAGCAGGTCATCGTGTTCTCCCGCCATGAGGATCGGGCCGCGCTCGCCCGGGAGTTCGGTGCCGACGTCGTGATCGCCGAGCGCGGCGAGGAGGGTGCCGCCCAGGTGCGCGAGCTCACCGGCGGCTACGGCGCGCACGGGGTGTGCGAGGCCGTCGGCACGCAGGGCTCCATGGACCAAGCTCTGGCCTCGGTGCGCCCCGGCGGGTACGTCGGGTTCGTGGGCGTCTCCCACGACCAGACCCTCGACGGCTCCGACCTCTTCGGCCGGCAGATCCACCTCGAGGGCGGCCCCGCCCCCGTCCGCCGTTTCCTGCCCGAGCTGATCGAGCGCATCCAGTCCGGGGAGATCCAGCCCGGCCGCGTGTTCACCGCGCGCATGCCGCTCGACGACGCCGCCGAGGCGTATCGGGCCATGGACGAGCGCCGCGAGATCAAGGTGCTGCTGGAGGTCTGAGGCCGTCGGTCTCGAGCAGGCTGGGCGACGCTTGACCCTCCCCTTGGGGGAACGCCCACGCTGGGATCACCTGAGAGAAAGGCCGCCCCATGAGCCCCCTGATGACCGTCGGCGAGTTCGCCCTCGCCACCGGACTGAGCGTGAAGGCGCTGCGCTTCTACGACGAGCGTGGCCTCCTCGCTCCCGCCGACGTCGACGCCCACTCCGGCTACCGCCGCTACGAGCCCGGCCAGATCCGGACGGCCGCGCAGATCCGCGTCCTGCGGGCGGCCGGCCTCACGGTCGACGACGTCCGGTCCGTCCTCGCGGACCCCGCCTCCCTGTCGGCGCGGCTCGAGGCGCACGCGGCCGAGCTGCGACGCCGCCGCGACCTCGAGGACCGCGCGCTCGCGCTCGCGGCCGCCGGTGTCTACGCGGCCCCGGATCCCGACGACGACGGCGGCCCCGCCCGTCCCGGCCCCGTGGCGGAACGCACGGTCGGGCCGACGCCGTGGGCCGGCGTCGTGCAGCGGGTGGCCCTGGACGAGGCCGGTGAGGAGTCGACCACCGAGCGCGCGAACGCCGCCTTCGCGACGCTGTTCCAGGCACTCGCGGAGGCGGGGTCGGCACCCGCCGGGCCGCTGTGGACGGCGCTGCGTCCGGTGCCGGGCGCCGCCGACGTCGTGGAGACCGTCCTGGCCGTCCCGCTGAGCGGCCCGGCTCCCGCGGGCCTCAGGGTCGACGGGCACGAGGTGGTGACCGGGACGCTGCCACGCCGCGTGGAGCGGTACGTGGACGTGCGCGCCGATGCGGGCGAGGTCGACCTCCTCGACGACGTCCCCGGCGGCGCGCTGCCCCATCCGGACCTGCTGGGACTGATGGACGCGTTCGACGTGGAGGACGCCGGCGTCGCGCCGGAGTTCCGCCAGATCCTCGCGGACCCGGAGGCCGGGCACGTCGAGGTGGTGGCGACGGTGCGGGAGGTGGCGGTGACGGTGCAGGAGGAGGCGGGAGCGGGGCAGGGGTGAGCCGGTGCGGGGGCGGCACGGCGTGTCTGGCCGGCCGACCCTGCCGGTCCCACACAGACCCCCCGGGGGCTCAGGGGTGCCGGAGGTGGCCCGAATGTGATGGAGTGCACGGATCCTGTCCACGACCTGGGAAGTGACCATGGAGCAGTTCGTCACCGCCGCCAACTCGATCATGTGGAGCCTGCCCATGGTCGTCGGGCTCCTCGCCCTGGGCCTGTACTTCACGATCCGCATGGCAGCTCCCCAGGTGCGGCTGCTCAAGGACATGGTGGGTCAGCTGGTCAGGGGAGGATCGTCGTCGGCGGGGATCAGCTCGTTCCAGTCGTTCGCCATGGCCCTGGGTGGGCGCATCGGGGTCGGCAACATCGCGGGCGTCGCGGCCGCGATCTACCTGGGCGGCCCGGGCGCACTGTTCTGGATGTGGGTGACGGCGATCCTCGGCGCCCCCGTGGCGCTCGTGGAGAGCTCGCTCGCACAGCTCTACAAGCACAAGGTCCGCGGCGAGTACCGCGGCGGGCCCGCGTACTACATCCTCGAGGGGCTCGGCCGGAACTGGCGGTGGCTGGCGGTCGCGTACGCCGCGGCCACCGTGTTCGCCACCGTCTTCACCGGCCCGCAGATCCAGGCCAACGCCGTCACCGCCGCCACGACCGAGGCGTGGGGCTGGGACCCGCTGTGGGTGGGTCTCGGGATGGCCGTGCTGTTCTGCGTGATCGTGTTCGGCGGCATGCACCGCCTGGGCCGCACGGTGGGCCTCGTGGTCCCGTTCATGGCCGGTGCGTACATCCTGGTGGGGCTGCTCGTCGTCGGGCTGATGTGGCAGCAGGTCCCCGCGATGTTCGGCCTGATCTTCTCCAGCGCGCTGGGCCTGGACTCGGTCTACGGCGGCATCCTCGGCGCCGCCGTCGCGTGGGGCGTGCGCCGTGCCGTGTACTCCACCGAGATCGGCACCGGTTCGGGCGCCCAGGCCTCGGCGGCCGCTCACGTCTCCCACCCCGTGAAGCAGGGCCTGGCCCAGGCGTTCTCCGCCTACGTGGACACCCTGTTCGTCTGCACCATGACCGGCCTGATGATCCTCGCCACGAACAGCTTCAACGTGCTGGGCCCGGACGAGGAGAGCCTCCTCGCGGAGCACGTGCCCGGCGTCGAGGAGGGCCCAGCATGGGTCCAGATCGCCATCGACGAGGCACTGCCCGCCTTCGGCCCGTCCTTCGTGGCGATCGCCGTCTTCCTCTTCTCCTTCACCACCCTGCTCTCCTTCGCGTTCTACGCGGAGACGAATGTCGCCTACCTCATCCCGAACAAGACGGCGCAGCGCGCGGTCATCGCGGTCGCCCGGCTGCTGCTGGCCGGCTCCATGGTGTTCGGGTCCGTGCAGAGCTCGGCCCTCGTGTGGGCGTACGCCGACTTCGGCGTCGGCCTCTACACGTGGGTGAACATCGTGGCGCTCATCCTGCTGAGCCCCGTGGCCATCCGGCTGCTCAAGGACTACGACCGCCAGCGCCGCGCCGGCCAGGAACCCGTGCTGGATCCGCACGCGATCGGCGTCCGCAACGCCCGCCTGTGGGAGCAGATCCACGCGGCGTACCAGCAGACCGGCGACCTCGACCGCGCCATGGAGCACGTCGCCGACACCGCCCCGGACACCCGCGCGATCACGATCGTGCGCGGGGGCCCGGAGCGCGGGGAGGGGTGAGCGGGACGGGGTCGGCCCGCTCCCGCACCCGAGAGGACTCCGCCCTGGCCGACGTCTCCACCTCCACCGACACCGCCGTCGGCGACTCGGACACCCGCCCCGCCGCCGAACGCACGGACGCCCCCTGTCGCCGCGGTGCTGCTCGCCGGCCGGGCCGCGCTGGTCACGGGCGGCATCCTGGGCATCGGGTTCGGCATCGCTGCGTCGCTGCGGGACGCCGCGGCGCGGGTCGCCGTCACGGGGCTGACCGACGAGGAGTACGCGGCCGCCCGCGAGGCCGGGTTCCCCGCGTACGTGCTGGACGTGCTTGCGTCCAACGCGGGCATCTACCCCCGAGCCGGATCGCGGACATGACGGACGAGGACGTCGACCTGATCTTCGACGTCAACGTGAAGGGAACCATTCACGCGGCGCAGGCGGCGCAGCTGGGTTTCGTGCGGTCCGCGGCGATCGAGCTGGCGCGCCACGGCATCACCGCACCCGGCGCCCCTTCCAGGGCACCGACCTCACGCCGATCCGCCCGGTCCTGCGCAACGCCGGTTGAGTTATCACGGGTTTTTGCGCCCAGGACCCGCGATAAGTCAACCAGCGTTGCTTCGGGCGGTAGATCCGGGGCCGCCAGCTGCTCTGGTGAATCCGCGCACGGCGCCCCGGCAGAATGACTCCATGGCATCCCCGCAGCCCCCCGCTTTCGGCCCCGTCCTCCACCACCGCGCCCACGGCATGGCCCCCGGCGACGCCATCTCCCCGCCGCTGGTGCACGCCTCCGCGTTCCACTTGCCTGGGTCCGGTCCCGACGGCGCCCCCGTCGCCCCCGGTGCGGACGTCGCCTTCCAATACGCCCGCTGGGGCACGCCCACCTGGGCCGCGCTCGAGGCCGCCCTCGGCGCGCTCGAGGACGCGGACGTCGCCGTCGTCCCCTCCGGCATGGCGGCCATCGCCGCCGCCCTGCTGCCCGTGCTCCGCCCCGGCGACCGCGCCCTGCTGCCCTCGGACGGCTACGGCGCCACCCGCGCCCTCGCCACCGAGCACCTCGTGCCCGCCGGCGTCCACGTGGACTTCGTGTCCACGCCGGGCCTCGCGGAGGCCGACCTCTCCGCCTACGACCTCGTGTTCGTCGAGACCCCCTCCAACCCCGGGCTGCGCGTCGCGGACCTGGCCAACGTCGCCGCCCGCGCCCACGCGAACGGGCGGCGGGACGGGAAGGGGGCGCTCGTCGTCGTGGACAACACCTCCCTGACCCCGCTGGGGCAGCGGCCGCTGGACCTGGGGGCGGACGTCGTCGTCGCCTCGGACACGAAGGCCCTCAACGGGCACTCCGACGCCCTCGGCGGGCACGTCGCGTCCCGCGACCCCGGGCTGATGGCGCGCGTGCGCGGCTGGCGCACCCTGGCCGGCGGGATCCTCGGCACCCACGAGGCCTGGCTGATCCACCGCGGTCTGGAGACCCTCGAGGTCCGCTTCGCCCGCATGTGCGCGTCGGCGCTCGCGTTCGCCGAGCTCGCGACCGGGCACCCGGCCGTGCGCGCGGTGGCCTACCCGGGGCTGCCGGACCACCCGGACGCGGCGATCGTCGCGCGCCAGATGACGGCGGCAGGTGGCGTCGTCGGGCTGGAGTTCGCGGACGCGGCCGCGGCGGAGCGGTTCATCGGGGCGGCCACGTACGTGGTGGCGCAGACGAGCTTCGGCGGCACCCACACCGCGGCCGAGCGCCGCGCCCGCTGGGGCGACGACGTCCCGGCCGGCTTCGTGCGCCTGTCCGTGGGCGTCGAGCCGACGGCGGAGCTGCTCACCGACCTGGCCCGGGCGCTGGACGCGGCGGCCGGACCCGCCTGAGCCCGGCCTGTCTCTTATACACCACTGACGCCGCCGACGATCGCATAAACGTGCGTCTCAGCGGGCGCCGCTTCATAACAGAAAACAAGCAGAAGAGAAAGATCCG
>NZ_VIGS01000060.1:0-11967 GCF_006704135.1 Micrococcus sp. R8502A1 | reverse complement strand
ATAATCGGCACTTTACCATATAAATCGGCCAGCGTTTCGATCGGTATTTTTCTTACCATCGAGGTCGGCAGCCCCTGAGCTATGCTCGTATGCGCGCGTCGGCAGCGTCCGTTGTGTATAAGAGCCGGCCGCTGGACACGACGGCCGCGCCAGACACCCCCGCCGCGGTGGACCCGGTGCCGCACGGGATGGCCGCGCACGTGCTGGAGCGCGAGGTCGGGCCGCTGATGGCGCGCTTCCCCGGCGTGGCCGACGAGGCGACGGTGCGTCAGCTCCTGTTCGACTCCTACGCCGAGCTCGCCGCGACGAGCCGCCACCCGGAGATGCTGCCGACCACCTCGGTGCAGCATGCCGCCTCGCGCCTGCGCGCCAAGGCGATCAACCAGGGCAGCATCGAGTCCCGCCACCCGCGTGTGCTGTTCGTCTGCCACGGCAACGCCGGCCGCTCGCAGATGGCCGCGGCCCTGCTCGAGAACCGCACCCACGGCGCGGTCAGGGCCCGTTCGGCCGGCACGGAGCCTGCCGGCGAGGTCATCTCCACCGCGTTCGAGGCGATGAACGAGATCGGCATCCCGCTGCACCACACGTACACCAAGGGTCTGGACCCGGACGTGCTCCGGGCCGCCGAGATCGTGGTGCTCTTCGACGGCGCGGATCCGTTCGAGATCCCCGAGGGCGCGCAGGTGCAGAAGTGGTCCGTGCCGTCGATCCGCGGCATGAGCCTCGAGCAGGTGCGCGGCGTGCGCGACGCCCTGGACCTGGAGGTCCGCGGCCTGATCGCCGATCTGGGCGAAGCCGCCACCCCGCTGCCGGAGGAGGGCACCCGCGTCGGCCGACCCCTTGACCTATACCCCCCTGGGGTATAGAACAGGGGGTATGAGCACGGACAGCACGACGACGGCGCCCGCCGCCGCCTCGCCCCTTCCGTCCGCCGCGGCGGACGCCTGCGACGGCCACCGGCCCCCGCACGAGGTCCACCGGGACAAGGCCAAGCACCTGGCGCGACTGCGCCGCATCGAGGGGCAGGTGCGCGGCCTCCACCGCATGGTGGACGAGGACGTGTACTGCATCGACGTCCTCACGCAGGTCGCCGCCGTCACGAAGGCGCTGCAGTCCCTCAGCCTGAACCTCACCTCGGAGCACCTGCGTCACTGCGTGGCGGAGGCCGCGGTGCAGGCCGAGGCGGAAGGCCGCACCGAGCTCATCGACGAGAAGGTCGCCGAGGCGACGGCCGCCCTCGGCCGCCTGCTGCGCTGACCGGCGCCGTCGCCCACCCACCACCGCACGAGGAGCACGAGATGACCACCACCGACCTGAAGATCACCGGCATGACCTGCGGCCACTGCGTCGCCTCCGTCCAGGAGGAGCTCGGCGAGATCGCCGGCGTCTCCGCCGTGGACGTGGACCTGAACGCCGGGGGCGTCTCCACCGCCACCGTCACCTCCGAGGGCCCCCTCGACCCCGCCGCCGCGCGCGCCGCCGTCGAGGAGGCCGGCTACACGCTGGTGGAGGGCTGAGCCCCATGACCCACCCCGCCTCCTCCGCCCCGGCCGGCCCGCAGTCCGAGACCACCCGTCGCGTCGACCTGGACGTCACCGGCATGACCTGCGCCTCGTGCGTGGGTCGCGTCGAACGCAAGCTGGGCAAGCTCGAGGGCGTCACGGCGTCCGTGAACCTGCCGCTCGAACAGGCGACCGTCACCGCGCCCGCCGGCGTGTCGGACGAGGAGCTCGTGGCCGCCGTCGAGAAGGCCGGGTACGGCGCCACGGTGCGCCGTCCCGCCCCGACGGCCGGCCAGGCCGGACACGCCGGGCACGCGCACACCTCCGAGCACGGCGAGGAGCATGCCGCGGACCATGACGGCGTGGACCACCACGACCACATGGCCCACGGTCCGAGTGAGGACGTGCTCACGCCGCGCCTGATCGGCGCGGCGGTGCTGACGGTGCCGCTCGTGCTGATCTCCATGGTCCCGGCGCTGCAGTTCCCGCACTGGGGCTGGGTCGCGTTCGCCCTGGCGGCGCCCGTGGCGCTGTGGGCGGCGTGGCCGTTCCACTCGGCGGCGTTCCGCGCGGCCCGGCACGGCTCGTCCACGATGGACACCCTCGTGTCCCTGGGCGTGCTCGTCTCCTTCGCCTTCTCGGCCGTGGAGCTGATCCTGGCGCCGGACATGACCGCCCACGTGGGCGGGACCATGGCGGAGATGGCCCACCACAGCCTGTACTTCGAGACGGCCGCGGTCATCACCACGTTCCTGCTGCTGGGCCGCTGGCTCGAGGCCCGCGCCAAGCGTGAGGCCGGCGCCGCACTGCGGGCCCTCCTGGACCTGGGCGCGGCCCAGGCCACCCTCTACGACCCCGAGACCCACGACGAGCGCACGGTGCCCGCCGAATCCCTCGCGCCGGGCGACGTCGTGCTGATCCGCCCCGGCGAGAAGGTGCCCACGGACGCCGAGGTGCTCGAGGGCACCTCCGCCGTGGACGCCTCCCTGCTCACGGGCGAGTCCGTGCCCGTGGAGGTCGGCCCCGGGGACGCCCTCACCGGCGCCACCCTGAACACCTCGGGCCGGCTCGTGGCCCGCGCGACGCGCGTCGGCTCGGACACGACGCTCGCCCAGATGGGGCGGCTCGTCTCCGAGGCGCAGACCGGCAAGGCCCGCGTGGCCCGGCTGGCCGACCGGATCTCCGCCGTGTTCGTGCCGATCGTGCTCGGGATCGCCGTGCTGACCTTCGCCGTGTGGATGCTGGTGACCGGCGACCTGCCGTCCGCGCTGCGCGCCGGCGTGGCCGTGCTCGTGATCGCGTGCCCGTGCGCCCTCGGCCTGGCGACCCCGGTCGGCCTCCTGGCCGGCACCGGCCGCGCCTCACAGCTGGGCATCCTCATCCGCGGCCCCGAGGTGCTCGAGGACTCGCGCACCGTGGACACGATCGTGCTGGACAAGACCGGCACCGTGACCGAGGGCCGCATGGCGCTGGCGGACGTGCTCGTCCTCGACCCCGCTTTCGTGGCCGAAACGGGCGCCTCCCGGAGCGCTTTCGTTGACGAAACGGGCGCCTCCGGGAGCGTTTTCGTTGACGAAACGGCGCCGGACCGGGCCGCCGATGTCCTGCTGACCCTGGCGGCCGCCGTCGAGCGCGGCTCCGAGCACCCGATCGCCCGCGCGATCGTGACCGGCGCCGAGGAGCGCGGCCTGACCGTGCCCGGCGTGGCGGACTTCGCCTCCACGGCCGGCGGCGGCGTGTCCGGGCTGGTCGCCCTCCCCCACGACGACGGCGCCCTCGGCTCCGGCGCGCACGGCGCCGCCGGCCCGGATCCGGTCCGCGTGGCCGTCGGCCGCGGCTCCGTCCTCGAGACCGCCCTCGACGGCGGCATCCCCGCCGAGCACCGTGCCGCGTTCGAGGCGGCGGAGCAGGCCGGCGCCACGGCCGTGTGGGTCGCGGTCGGCGGCCGCGTGGCGGGCGTCCTGTCCGTGCGGGACACCGTGAAGGAGACCTCGGCGGACGCCATCGCCCGGCTCAAGGAGCTCGGCCTGCGCCCGCTGCTGGTGACCGGGGACAACGCCGCCGTCGCCACCGACGTGGCGGCCGCCGTCGGGATCCCGGCCGAGGACGTGGTGGCCGGCGTGCGCCCCGAGGACAAGGTGGACGTGGTGACGCGCCTGCAGTCCGAGGGCGCCGTGGTGGCCATGGTGGGCGACGGCGTCAACGACGCCCCGGCGCTCGCCGCGGCGGACATGGGCATCGCGATGGGCTCGGGGACGGACGTGGCCCGCGAGGCCGCGCAGATCACCGTGATGGGCGACGACCTGCACCAGGTGGTCCAGGCGCTCGACCTGAGCCGCCGCACGCTGGGGATCATCCGGATGAACCTGTTCTGGGCGTTCCTCTACAACGTGCTCGGCATCCCGGTCGCGGCGCTGGGCCTGCTCAACCCGATGATCGCCGGCGGCGCGATGGCGGCCTCGAGCGTGCTCGTGGTGCTGAACTCGCTGCGGCTCACCCGCTACGCGCGCTGAGCCGGGGCGGGGCCGGCCGAGCCGGGTCCACCCCGGCCGGCCGGCCGGCCGGTCAGGGCAGGCATTCGCGGGAGTACTCGAGCCACTGCTCGAGCTCCCCGGACTCCTCCCAGAGCTGGTAGAGCTCGGAGCAGGAGGGCTCGCGGATGACCACGCCGATCAGCTCGCGCAGGGTCTCGATGTCCTCGTCCGAGAACTGGCCGATGAAGGCGGTGAGGTCCACCTCGTCCGCCTCCGCGTGCTCGAGCAGGGCCTCGAGGTCCGCGTGGTCCTCGTTCCGAGCGATCCGCACGAGCGCCCCGAGGGTGAGGAGTGCGGCGCCCTGGCTCGCGGTCAGGTAGCCCTCGTCCTCGTCGCGACGGAAGTTCCTGCGGAACTCGTCGAGGTCGAAGGTACCGTCGAGGACCTCGTCCACGATGTCCAGCGCCGTGTCGTTCTGGAAGACGTTTCTGCCCCATGCGCCCATGACCTGACCCTAGGCCCGGGGTGGGCCCCGGCAAGAGTGCTGTGGTGTCCCGCCGAGGGGTGCCGTCGCCTCCGCTTCCGGTGTCCGCGGCGGTTCCTAGAATGGGCGACATGAGCACCGAGCCGACCCCCTCGTCCGCCACCCCCGAGACCGGGCCCGCCGCCGCGCCGTCGTCGTCCGGGCTGCCGCAGGCCGCCCCGCAGGCGGCGTGGCCCGAGCGCGTGGAGACCGGCGAGCACCAGGTGTCCTACCGGGTCACCGTGGCCGCGCCGGCGCACGAGCTGTGGGCGATGCTCGCGGACCCGCACCGCCATCACGAGGCGGACGGGTCCGGGACC
This sequence comes from Micrococcus sp. R8502A1, assembly GCF_006704135.1. Taxonomy (NCBI): domain Bacteria; kingdom Bacillati; phylum Actinomycetota; class Actinomycetes; order Micrococcales; family Micrococcaceae; genus Micrococcus; species Micrococcus sp. R8502A1. Next base: position 7,148 of record NZ_VIGS01000060.1, on the reverse strand, counting down.
GTGCGGCCGAGGGTGAGCGGGCCGCACCGGCTGGCCGTGGGCGACCGGTTCCGCGTGGCCATGCGGAAGTACGGGGTGCCGTACACGATGCCGCTGACCGCCACCGCCGTGGACGAGGACGAGCTCGTGGAGTGGGCCCACCCGGGCGGACACCGGTGGCGCTGGGCGTTCCGAGACAACGGGGACGGCACCACCGAGGTCACCGAGACCTTCGACTACTCGTGGGCCCGGCCGGCCGTGCGCCGCGCGTACGAGCTGCTGCGGGTGCCGGCGGACAACGGGCGGGGCATCCAGTCGAGCCTCACGCGGTTGGCCGGCCGTCACCTCTGAACCGACCGCGTCTCAGTCGGCACTTTCGTTCGGGAAACGGCGGCGTGTCGGGCACTTTCGTTCGGGAAACGGTCGGCCCTCGCGCCGTTTCTCGAACGAAAACGCGCCGGGGACCGCCGTTTCCCGAACGAAAACGGGGGGTGCGGGGGTCAGACGGCGGACCAGTGGGTCGCGGCCGGCAGCTGCGCCAGGTGCGGGGTGACGAGCGCACGCCACGCGAGGAACGAGTCGGACTCGCGGAAGCCCACGGTGTGGTCCTCGAGCGTGCGCCAGCCGATCAGCAGCCGGTAGCGCGCCGGGTCCTCCACCTGCCGGGACAGCGCGAAGGACGTCGCGCCCTTGTCCCGGAACAGCGGCTCGGCCTCGGCGACGGCGGCCTCGAACGCCGCCTCCGCCCCCGCGGCCACGTGCAGCTCCACCGACTCGACGACCGGCCCGGTCGTCGTCGCGTCCTGCCCGGCGCTCACGCGCGCGCCCGCGGGCTCGTGGCGTGGCCGGTGAACCAGGCGACGAGCTGGCCGTCCGCCTCGATGCCGACCTCGATCATGCGGTCGCGACCGAACTCCACCGACTGGCGGGCGGTCGCCACGAGGTGCGCGCCGAGCCTGGCGGGCGCCACGTAGGTGATCTCGGCGCGCCGGGTGACGGGGGCGGCGCCGAAGGTCGCCACGCAGTACGCCAGCGCCGAGTCCGCGAGGTGGAACAGGAAGCCGCCGTGGCAGATCTCGTGGGAGTTCACCATGTCCGCCGTGACCTCGCGGTGCAGCACCACGCGCCCCTCGGCCACCTCGCCGAGGGTGACGCCGTGCTCGCGCACCGCGGGGTCGTTCGCGTAGATCTCCTCGAGGCGGGCGAGGATCTCGTCCCGGCTCTGGCCGGACGAGCTCTGGGGGGTCTCAGTCATGGGCTCATTGTGTCGCAGGTCTGTGTCGCAGGTCGCGCCGCCCCGCGCCTAGGGTGGCGGCGTGACACAGACCGCCTCCACCCCCGTGCGCCTCCGCGCCCACGACGGCTTCGTGCTCGCGGCCCGCCACTTCGCCCCCACGACGACGCCCCCGGCCCGACCCGCCGGCGCGGTGGTGATCGCCTCGGCGACCGGGGTGAAGGCCACGTACTACCGGCGCTACGCCGAATTCCTCGCCGACCACGGGTTCCACGCGGTCACGTTCGACTACCGGGGTGTCGGGGAGTCCCGCGAGCCGTTCGCCGTGGCCCGGCGGGCGCGGTGGGCGGACTGGGGCGCCCTCGACGCGGACGCCGTGCTCGGCTGGGCCCGGACGCACCTGCCCGGCCCCCTCCTGACGGTGGGCCACAGCTACGGCGGGTTCGGCATCGGGCTCGCGGACGAGGCGCGGCATGTGGCCCGGCACGTGGCCGTGGGCGGGCAGCACGCCCACTGGCGGGACTACCGGGCGCGGCCGGGGCGTGCACGGATGTGGGCGCGCTGGCACGTGGCGATGCCGGCGATCACGCTGGCCCGCGGGCACTTCCCGGGGCGGCGGCTCGGCTGGCTCGAGGACCTGCCGCGCGGGGTCGCCCTGGACTGGGCGCGCAGTCGCCGCGACTTCACCGCGAGCGCCCGCACCGCCGCCGGCCGGGACGAGCTGCGCCGTCGTCTGGCCGCGTTCACGGCGGACGCGCTGATCGTGGCGCCCGTGGACGACGACTTCGGCACCGACGCCGCCCTCGACCGCGCGGACGCCTACTCGCCGGGTCGGCGGACGGTGCGCTGGCGGGTGCGACCGGAGGAGCTCGGTGTCGCGGAGATCGGGCACTTCGGACTGTTCCACGCGCGGTTCGCGCCGACCTTCTGGCCGGCCACGCTGGAGTGGCTGCGCGACGGCGTCGCCCCGGCCGCGGCCCGCTGAGGCTCGCGCACCGGAATCGCTGCGGCCCGCCCCGTCCCCGCGACGACGACGGCGGCCGCCCCGGCCCGGGTCTCCGGGCGGGACGACCGCCGTCGCACTGGTGCGCGTGATGTGTCGATACTACCCCGCGCCCAGCCGACGCCCAGGCGACACGTCAGTCCTGCATCGCGTAGTCGATGACGACGCGGCCCTCGATCTTGCCGTGGCGCATCTCGTCGAACACGTCGTTGATCTCGGTGAGCGGGCGGGTGTGGAACGTCGGGTGGATCTTCCCGGCCTCGTAGAACTCGAGTGCCTCGACCATGTCCTGCCGGGTGCCCACGATCGAGCCGCGGATGGTCAGGCCCTTGAGGACGATGTCGAAGATCGGCGCGGGGAAGTCGCCCGGGGGCAGGCCGTTGAACACGATGGTGCCGCCGCGGCGGGTCATCGCGATGGCCTGGCCGAACGCCTGCGGGTGCACGGCCGTGACGAGCACGCCGTGGGCGCCGCCGATCTTCTCCTGGATCTCCACGGAGGGGTCCGCGACGTTCGCGTTCACGGTCAGCTCCGCGCCGTGCCGGGAGGCGAGCGCCAGCTTGTCGTCCGCGACATCCACGGCCACCACGCGCATGCCCATCGCCACGGCGTACTGCACCGCGATGTGCCCCAGGCCGCCGATGCCGGAGATCACGACCCACTGCCCGGGCCGCACCTCGGTCTGCTTCAGCCCCTTGTACACCGTGACGCCGGCGCACAGGATCGGGCCGACCTCCATCGGGTCCGCGCCCTCGGGGATCAGGGGCGCGTAGCGGGCGTCCACGAGCATGTACTCGCCGAAGGATCCGTTCATGGAGTAGCCGCCGTTGATCTGCTCCTCGCACAGGGTCTCCCACCCGGTGCGGCAGTACTGGCAGTGGCCGCACGCGCCCCACAGCCACGCGTTGCCGACCATGTCCCCGACCTTGAGGTTCTCGACGTCGGGTCCGACCTCCTCGACGATGCCCACGCCCTCGTGGCCCGGGATGAACGGCGGGGTCGGCTTCACCGGCCAGTCACCCTCCATCGCGTGCAGGTCCGTGTGGCAGACGCCCGAGGAGATGAGCTTCACGAGCGCTTGCTGCTGGCCGGGCGTCGGGCGCTCGACCTCCGTGACGTCGGCCTCTGTGCCGAACTGGGTGACGACGGCTGCCTTCATCGTGGTCATGGGGATCACCTTTCGTGGAGTGGGGAGGAGGGTCGTGCGGTGCCGGCACCGGCTCAGAAGAACCCGAGCTTGTCCTCGGAGTAGGAGACGAGCAGGTTCTTGGTCTGCTGGTAGTGGTCGAGCATCATCAGGTGGTTCTCGCGGCCGATGCCGGAGGACTTGTACCCGCCGAACGCGGCGTGGGCCGGGTAGGCGTGGTAGTTGTTCACCCACACGCGACCGGCCTGGATCGCCCGGCCCGCGCGATAGGCGGTGTTGCCGTTCCGGGACCACACGCCGGCGCCGAGCCCGTAGAGCGTGTCGTTGGCGATCCGCATGGCGTCGTCGAAGTCGGTGAACGTGGTCGTCGAGACCACCGGCCCGAAGATCTCCTCCTGGAAGATGCGCATCGAGTTGTCCCCGCGGAATATCGTGGGCTGCACGTAGTAGCCGCCGGCCAGTTCGCCCTCCATCTCGGCGCGGGCGCCGCCGATCAGCACCTCGGCGCCCTCCTGACGGCCGATGTCCAGGTAGGAGGTGATCTTCTCGAGCTGGTCGTTGGAGGCCTGGGCGCCCATCATCACGTCCGTGTCCAGCGGGTTGCCGGTGACGATGCGCGAGGTCCGCTCCACGACGGCATCGAGGAACTTCTCCGCGATCGACTCCTGCACGAGCGCACGCGACGGGCACGTGCAGACCTCGCCCTGGTTCAGCGCGAACAGGGTGAAGCCCTCCTGCGCCTTGTCCCAGTAGGCGTCGTCGGCCGCCATGACGTCCTCGAAGAAGACGTTGGGCGACTTGCCGCCCAGCTCCAGGGTCACCGGGATGATGTTCTCCGAGGCGTACTGCATGATCAGCCGGCCCGTCGTCGTCTCGCCCGTGAACGCGATCTTGCGGATGCGCGGCGACTGCGCGAGCGGCTTGCCGGCCTCGAGGCCGAAGCCGTTGACCACGTTGACGACGCCGGGCGGCAGCAGGTCCGCGATCAGCTCGATGAACACCATGATCGAGGCCGGGGTCTGCTCGGCGGGCTTGATCACGACGGCGTTGCCCGCGGCCAGCGCGGGCGCCAGCTTCCACACCCCCATCAGCAGCGGGAAGTTCCACGGGATGATCTGGCCGACCACGCCGAGCGGTTCGTGGAAGTGATAGGCGACGGTGTCCTCGTCCACCTGGGACAGGCCGCCCTCCTGCGCGCGGATCGCGCCGGCGAAGTACCGGAAGTGGTCGATGGCCAGCGGGACGTCCGCGTTGAGGGTCTCCCGGACGGCCTTGCCGTTGTCCCACGTCTCCGCGACCGCCAGCATCTCGAGGTGCTCCTCCATGCGGTCCGCGATGCGGTGCAGCACGAGCGCCCGCTCGGCCGCCGAGGTGGCGCCCCAGGCCGGGGCGGCCTTCCAGGCGGCGTCGAGGGCGACGTCGATGTCCTCGGCCGTGCCGCGGGCGACCTCGCAGAACACCTTGCCCGTCACGGGCGTGACGTTCTCGAAGTACTGGCCCTTGACCGGGGGTGTCCACTCTCCTCCGATGAAGTGCTCGTAGCGGGACTTGAACTCGACCTTGGCGCCCTCGGTGCCGGGGAATGCGTAGACGGTCATGGTGCTGGCTCCTTTGCCTGCGGTTGCCTCGACGCCGGGTGGCGCCCTGCCGTGGCCGTGACTCTAGTCACAAGGAGGTTGCACGGAGGTTGCAGCCGGGCGCGGGTGAGGGGCGGGCCGGGTCAGGCCAGGTCCCGCTCGATCCGCTCGAGCGTGGCCACGGCGAGCACGCGCCGCGGCGAGTCCGTCGGCAGCAGACGCAGGGCGGCGCCCCAGAGCTCGACGTCGTCGCGGGCCTCGGGGCGGCCCAGGTAGGCCCAGAGCTGGTCGACATCCGCGTCCTGGGCGACGGCCTCGCGCAGCGCCTCCCCCAGCTCCGCGCGGATCGAGGTGACACCGGGGGACGTCGACCGCGGCAGCACCGGCCCGGCCGCCGCGTGCAGCGCACGGCCCAGGTCCCCGGCGCGCAGCGCCTCCCGCGCGCACAGCAGGTCCGCGTGCACCTCCCCCACGAGCCGGTACGGCCGGGACAGCAGCTCCACCGGAGCCCCCACGTCCCGCAGCGCCCGGCGGAGTCGATGCACCTCGGCGCGCAGCGAGATGGCGCGGGCGGGGGAATCGCCCGGCGCGGGCCGGGGCCCGGCGGTCTCCTCCGGATACAGCGCGACCTCGAGCTCGGCGCCGGTCAGGCCCGGGCCGTGCCACGCGAGGAGGGTGAGGATCTCGGCGTGCCGGCCGGTGAGCTCGACCCCGTCCAGTGTGGGCGGCAGGTGGCCGGTGACGCGCAACAGGCCCGCGGCGGCGTCGTGGCGGTGCGGCGCGGCGGCGGGGCTCGGCCCCGGCGAGGCGGACGGCGGAGCCGAGGGGCCCGGCGTCGGGGCGGTGCCGCGGGGACGGCCCCGGGACGGGGCGGGCAGGTCCCGCCAGGCGGCGTGCACGGCGTCCACGGTGGCCTGGAGCAGCGGCAGGGCGAGGTGGCTGACGGCGTCCTCGCCGCCCGTGAGGTCCAGGACCCCGACGAGCCGCCCGGTGGCCGGGTCCGTGAGCGGGACGGCCGAACAGCTCCACGGGTGCACGCGCGGGCTCAGGTGTTCGCCGCGGCTGACCTGCGTGGGGGCGCCGGTCGCGAGGACGACGCCGGGGGCGGAGGTGCCCATGGACGCCTCGGACCAGTCGGCGCCGGCCACGAAGCCCATGGTCTCGGCGTGGCGCACCGCGGTCCGGTCGCCCTCGACCCACAGCAGGTGGCCGCGCGCGTTGCCGATCGCGGCGAGCATCCCGGCCTCGGCCGCGGGGTGGATGAGCATGCGGCGGACCACCGGCAGGGCCACGGCGAGACGCTGCTCGCGGCGGGCGGCGGCGAGGTCGTCGTCGGCGAGGGTGGCCGGGTCGGTCTGGCCGGGCACCGCGGGGGTGAGGGCGCCGAGGGAGCGCAGCCAGGACTCGCGGACCTCCCGGCGCAGCCCCTGGAGGGCGGCGCGCAGGCCCTGGTCTGCGCCGGCCGGAGCGGTGGGCGACGACGGCGCGAGCGACAGGCGGACCGCGGCGAGGGACTCGTGGGCCCGGTCCACGGCGCGTCGGTAGGCGCCGGTGGCGAGGGTCGAGCTCATCCCGAGCCTGCCATCAACCGCGAGCGGATCAGGAACCGCTTGCCCTCGGGCGCCTCGACGGAGAAGCCGGAGCCGCGCCCGTCCACCACGTCCAGGGTGAGGTGGGTGTGCTTCCAGTATTCGAACTGGGCGGCGGACATCCAGAACGGGATCTCCACGGCGGCCTGGTCCCCCTCGGCCGGCAGCGCGAAGGTGCCCAGCAGGACGTCGGCGGCGCCGGTCGTGAAGTCGCCGGCGGGATAGCACATGGGCGCGGAGCCGTCGCAGCAGCCGCCGGACTGGTGGAACATGAGCGGGCCGTGGATCGGGAGGAGTCGGCGGATCAGCTCGAGCGCCGCGGGCGTCATGGCGACGCGGGACACGGTTTCGCCCGGCAGCTCGGGGCGAGCGTCGAGCGCACGCTCCGCCGACGAGGACGGCACGGTCATCGCGACCTCCTGGGGATGGGCGATCGTCAGTCCCCACACCCTAGCCTCGAACGTGATCCACGTCACCCCTGCTCGAGTCGTGGGGGGCGCGGCGGCCCGGGGGCTGTGCCGCGAGCCAGACGTTTCGGCTGCAATCAGGGGCTGATCACGACCGAAACGTCTGGCTCACGGCGCGGGGGTGGCGCGGAGGTGGGGAAAGCACGAGGGCG
>NZ_VIGS01000128.1:0-239 GCF_006704135.1 Micrococcus sp. R8502A1 | reverse complement strand
CCGAGGCGGCGGTGAAGCTGCTCTGGCTGGCGATCTGCAACATCGAAGACAAACGCGCCGCCGAACGCGCTCGGGACCGGGGCAAACCCGCCGGCCAGCGCAAAGCCCAGGGCCGGCTCGTCGAAGGCCAGGCCGTCACGAACTGGAAGCAGGCCCTCGCCCAGCTCGCCGCGGCCTACCCCGACCGGATCAACCCCTACCTGTGACCACCCCGCTTACACAGACAAGTTGACACGCCC
>NZ_VIGS01000127.1:0-246 GCF_006704135.1 Micrococcus sp. R8502A1 | reverse complement strand
CAGCTTGTCCATCCGTCGGGTCGAGACCCCGGCGAGGTAGCAGTCAGCGACCACGGTGATCAGCGCCGACTCCGCTCTCTTCCTGCGTTCAAGTAGCCAGTCCGGGAAGTACGTGCCCGATCTGAGCTTGGGGATGGCCACGTCCAGGGTGCCGACCCGGGTGTCCAGGTCCCGGTGGCGGTACCCGTTCCGCTGAGCAGTGCGCGAGGAGCTGGGCTTGCCCCATTCGGCACCGACCACCGCGTC
>NZ_VIGS01000126.1:0-247 GCF_006704135.1 Micrococcus sp. R8502A1 | reverse complement strand
CCGGCTCAAGCAGTGGCGAGGGATCGCGATGCGCTCGGACAAGTACGCCCGGAACTATCACGCCGGGCTCTGCCTCGCCGCGACACTGCATTGGCTGACTACTATCCTTTAGCAACACGCCCTAGGTGTAAGAGGTCATGACGTTGTTGACTCGGGCCGGGGCCAACGAGGCCGGAGGGGCGTCCCCGCAGGAGGTATGAGGCCGATGGTAGTTGTAGTGGTTCACCCACACGGCCAGCGCCTCACG
>NZ_VIGS01000125.1:0-249 GCF_006704135.1 Micrococcus sp. R8502A1 | reverse complement strand
ACCGGCTCAAGCAGTGGCGAGGGATCGCGATGCGCTCGGACAAGTACGCCCGGAACTATCACGCCGGGCTCTGCCTCGCCGCGACACTGCATTGGCTGACTACTATCCTTTAGCAACACGCCCTAGGGCGTGTTGCTAAAGGGTTCGGGGACGTGGATGCGCGAGTCTGGGGTCATGTCGCGTGATGTCATCTCGGACGAGGTCTGGGCCGTGATCGGCCCGCTGTTCCCCACGCCGAAGTCCACCGGT
>NZ_VIGS01000124.1:0-251 GCF_006704135.1 Micrococcus sp. R8502A1 | reverse complement strand
GCTCGTCGAAGGTCAGGCCGTCACGAACTGGAAGCAGGCCCTCGCCCAGCTCGCCGCGGCCTACCCCGACCGGATCAACCCCTACCTGTGACCACCCCGCTTACACAGACAAGTTGACACGCCCGCTCGGCACGAAGTACCCGTCTGCAGCCGCGACCTGGGCGAACTCCTGGGAGCGGTTCATCCCGTTCCTGCAGTTCCCACCCATGCTCCGCAAGGTCATCTACACGACCAACAGCATCGAGTCGCTG
>NZ_VIGS01000123.1:0-252 GCF_006704135.1 Micrococcus sp. R8502A1 | reverse complement strand
CCTGAGGCTTTCAGCTGCTCGACCAGGTCCTGGCCCGAGGGCTCGCCTGGGTTCTTCTCGTCGATCATGGTCATGATTCTTACCGTTCCTCTCGGTACGGCTTACACAGACCATCTGACACGCCCTGCCGAGCTCGGAGGCCTCGAACTCGGCCAGCGCCTTCCTCGCGGTCTCTTCGTTGGGGGCGGTGTAGATCGGCTTCAGCGCGGCGGCGACCTTCTTGCGGTCCTGGTAGGCCACGAACCGCATCGC
>NZ_VIGS01000005.1:0-71415 GCF_006704135.1 Micrococcus sp. R8502A1 | reverse complement strand
CCGGCTCGTCGAAGGCCAGGCCGTCACGAACTGGAAGCAGGCCCTCGCCCAGCTCGCCGCGGCCTACCCCGACCGGATCAACCCCTACCTGTGACCACCCCGCTTACACAGACAAGTTGACACGCCCAACACGCGCTCGCCGGACATCCCATCGATCCGCCCATGGCCGCAGAGGTCCACGCCGCGGGAGACCCGTCCCAGCACATCGCACGCCAGCTCACCCGCGGCCTCCTGGAGGAGGCGGATCTCGTGCTGACCATGGGCCCAGACCACCGGCGATGGATCCTCGACGCCTGGCCCCAGCACGGGCGCAAGGTGCTGCTGCTGGGCCAGGCAGCGCGCGTCATGTCAGACCTGCCCGCAGACCTGGAGTTGGACCGCCTTGTCGCATTCCTCTGGGCGCGTCGCTCCACCGATCCGAGCGACGAGGTGCAGGATCCCTAGAAGCGAGGTCCCGAGGCCATGGCCACCGCTGCACGGCAGATCGATGCGGCCATGGACGTCATCGCACCCGCGCTGGAGCGCATCGCCCAGCGCTGACGCGTCCCTCAGCGAATGGCCGCGCGGCTCCGTGGGGCAGCTTCCCCGTCAGGGCGCGTCCCCCGCGTAGCCCGAGGGATTGGCCTGCTGCCACGCCCAGAGATCCCGCACCATGGCATCGGTATCACGGCTCGCCCGCCACCCCACGGTCGCGGCGATGGCGTCCACCGACGCGCATGACGCAGCGATATCACCGGGCCGGCGCCCGACGACCTTGAACGGCACCGGGCGACCCGTGACACGTTCGAAAGCCTGGATCATCTCGAAGACCGTGACCCCTTCCCCGCGTCCGATGTTCCAGACCCGCACCCCGACCTCGTCTGCGGGCTGGGCGACCATCCATTCGAGGGTGGCCACGTGGGCCTCCGCCAGGTCCATCACGTGGATGAAGTCCCGCACGGCACTGCCATCACGCGTGGCGAAATCAGCGCCGAAGACGTTCAGCTGTTCGTACCACCCACCGGCGACTCGCGCCACGAACGGCATCAGGTTGGCGGGGACGCCCTGAGGGTCCTCACCCAGACGACCCGAGGGGTGCGCGCCGACGGGGTTGAAGTAGCGAAGCACGGCCACACCCATGTGACGCCCCGCCTCGTGCACGTGCCGGAGCACCTGCTCCGCCATGAGCTTGGAGTGCCCGTAGGGGGTGACCGGCGCAACAGCGGCGTCCTCCCCCACCGGGACCGGGGCTTCATCCCCGTACACCGTGGCGGACGACGAGAAGACGAAGGCGCGGGCACCGGCGGCGCCCGCGACCTCGGCGACGGCGGCAGTGCCGGCGACGTTCACCGTGTAATACGACGCCGGGTCGGCGAGCGACTCCGTGGGCGACTTCAGTCCGGCGAAGTGGACGACGGCATCGGGACCGAATGCCACCACGGCGCCCCGATAGGACGTGGGCTCACGCACGTCGGCTCTATGGAACCTGAGGCGCGGTCCTCCGAACGTCACCTCAGCCAGCTCAGCGACCCGCTCCAGGGGCACGATGGTGCTGGAGACCAGGCTGTCGAGCACCAGGACGTCGTGACCGGCGTCGAGCAGGACACTGACGGTGTGAGAACCGAGGAATCCGGCGCCGCCGGTGACGAGTACGCGCATGAGGCCGATCCTATCGGGCAGCCCGAGTGCCCTCGTCGTGCCACCCCCGCTTCAGACGCTGACGATCTCGACCGGCTGTCCCGGGTCCGCGCCGAACCACGCGTCGGAGGGGGCGACGCCGTCGCGCACCAGGCGTGCGCCGAGCGCGGCGACCATCGCCCCGTTGTCGGTGCACAGGTCCACGGGCGGGACGGTCAGCTCGATGCCCGCGGAGCGGCACCGGTCGGCGAGCAGGGCGCGCAGGCGCGAGTTCGCCGCGACGCCGCCGCCGAGCATCAGGTGGGTGAGCCCGTGCTCGCGGCAGGCGCGGACGGCCTTGGCGGTGATCACGTCCGCGACGGCCTCCTGGAAGGAGGCGGCGATGTCCGCGCGCGGCACCTCGAGGCCGCGGGCCTCGAACTGCTCCACGGCGCGGGAGACGGCGGTCTTCAGCCCGGAGAAGGACCAGTCGTGCCGGTGCGGACCGGGCTCCTCGGCGCTGCCGACGAACTTGCCCGCGGTGAGCCCGCGCGGGAAGCGGAAGGCCCTCGGATCGCCCTCGGCGGCGAGCCGGTCGATCACGGGGCCCCCGGGGTAGCCCGCCCCGATGAGGCGGGCGACCTTGTCGTACGCCTCGCCGGCCGCGTCGTCGATGGTCGAGCCCAGCAGCTCGACCTCGGAGCTGATCCGGCCCACGCGCAGGATCTCGGTGTGCCCGCCGGAGACGAGCAGCGCGCCCAGGTCCGCGGGCAGGTCGTCCCACTGCGCGGGCCGCACGCCGTCCAGCATGCCCACGCCCACGTGCGCCACGAGGTGGTTGATGCCGTAGAGGGGCGTGCCGAGGGCCGTGGCGAGCGCCTTCGCCCCCGCGACCCCCACCATGAGCGCGCCCGCCAGACCCGGGCCGGAGGTAACGGCGATCGCGTCGAGGTCCGCGAGGGTGACGTCGGCGGCGTCCAGGGCGCGGCGGATCGTGGGCACGAGGGCCTCGAGGTGGGCCCGGGCGGCGATCTCCGGGATCACGCCGCCGAAGCGCACGTGCTCCTCCACGGAGGAGGCGACCTCGTGGGCCAGCAGGGCGGTGCCGCGGACGACGCCGACGCCGGTCTCGTCGCAGGAGGACTCGATGCCGAGCACGAGGGGGGCTGCGGTGGCGGTGGGCATGGGCTCCAGTCTAGTGAGCGGCCCGGTCACAGGGCCTTGCGCATGATCACGGCGTCCTCGCCGCCCGGGTAGTAGCGGCGGCGCACGTGCAGCTCCTCGAATCCGTGGCGCGCGTAGAGCCGCCGGGCGGCGGCGTTGGAGGCCCGGACCTCGAGCATGAGCGAGCTCGCACCGCGCGCCGCGGCCTCGGCGGCCATCCAGCGCAGCTGGGCCGCCCCGATCCCCCGCCCCTGCGCCGCCGCGACCGTGCCCACGGTCTGCACGTCGGCGACGTCGCCGACCACCATGATCCCGCCGTAGCCGACGATCTCGCCGGGGGCGGGGCCGTCGTCGTCCGTGGAGCCGGGCGCGGCCACGTCGCGGACGACCACGCGGTAGTCCCGGGTGGGCGGGCGGCCGTGCGCGTCCCGTCCGCCGGCGGGGCCGGTCTGGGCGAGCTCCTCCTCGTAGAAGTGCGCGGGCCAGGCGTCGAGCGGGAAGAGCGTGGCCTCGTGGGCGAGCACCTCGGGGATGTCCCACACGGTCATGGGGCGCAGCAGGTACCCGGGCGGCAGCCCGTGCTCGTCCTCGGCGGGGCGCCCGTCGCCGGCCGGGGTCGGCTCGGCCGGGCTCACGCGCCCGCCCGCTTGCGGGGGCCGGGGACCTTGGCGTCGGACTCGCGCAGGTAGAGCGGCTCGGCGGGCACGAGGCCGCGGCCGCGCCGCAGGGCGAGCTCAGCCACCTGCCCCACCCCGACGGCGGACGGCGTGGCCGTCTCCCAGTCCGGCACCACGCGCAGCGCCTCGGGGTAGAGCCCGGCCCCCGCGCCGTAGACGGGCAGCGGGGTGACCTCGTCCGCCGGCGAGACGAAGGGGCCGTGCAGCAGGGTCGGCTGCCCGCCGACCTGCGCGTAGTGGGCCCAGTAGACCTCGCGGCGGCGGGCGTCCGTGGCGACCACGAACTCCTCGATCCCGTGGCGGAAGGCGTCGACGCCGGCCGCATGGGCGAGCGCGTCGAGGCTGCGGACCCCGTGCACGGGCACGTCCCACGCCAGGCCGAGGGCGGCCGCCGTCGCCAGGCCCGCGCGCAGTCCCGTGAAGGGTCCGGGGCCGACGCCGACCGCGATCGCGTCCAGCGCGGTGCCGCTGACGCCGGCCTCGCCGAGCACGGTCTGCACCGCGGGGGCGAGCACCTCGGCGTGGGCGTGGGTGTCGTCCGTGGCCCAGCGCGCGAGCTCCTCACCGTCCCGCAGGACGGCAGCGGAGGCGGCGGCGGAGGAGTCGATCGCGAGGAGCAGGGCCATGGCGGCCAGTCTACGGAAGCACGACGCCGGCCCAGCGCGGGCCGCGGCCGGTCACGACGGCCGAGCGCAGCTCCTCGGCCTGGCCTCCGTCCTCGTCGGAGAAGTCGGTGACGATGCCGTCGTCGCCCTCCCCCGCCGGGGCCGCGGGAGCGTCCTCACCCCCGCGGGCCCGGACGATCTCGATGTCCAGCCACGAGGCGTCCGGGTCCTCGGGGAACCCGGCGAGGGACTCGGCCATGCCCCGGCCCCACTCGACGACGGTCACGGAGCGGTCCACGCTCGCGTCCAGGTCGAGGTCCGTGAGCTCCCCCGCCGAGCGCAGCCGGTACGCGTCCACGTGCACGAGGTCCGGGGTGCCCGCCGGGGCGTCGGCGGGGGCGGGGTGGACGCGGGAGAGGACGAACGTCGGCGAGACCACGCCGGAGGCCACGCCGAATCCGCTGGCCAGCCCCTGGGTGAAGGTCGTCTTGCCCGCGCCGAGGTCGCCCGTGAGGATCAGCACGTCGCCGGCGCGGAGCACCCCGGCGAGGGCGCGGCCGAACGCCCGGGTGCCGTCGGCGCCCTCGAGCGGGACCGTCGCCGTCAGCACGGGCTCGGGCAGGGTCGGGCCGGGGGCGGGGATCGCGTGGTCGCTCATGGGCGGGCCTCCTGGGTCGGCGTGGGGTCCACGTGCTGCTGGTCCACGCGGCCTCCGATGCGGGTCACCAGCTCGTAGTTGATCGTCCCGGCGGCCGCGGCCCACTCCTCCACCGGAATGCCGGAGGCCGGTCCGAACAGCTCGACGGCGTCGCCGGGCGCGTCCGCGGCGTCCGGGCCGAGGTCCACCACGAACTGGTCCATCGCGATGCGGCCCACCACGGGGACGGTCCGGCCGCCGACGTGGACGCGCGTGCCCTCGACGACGCGCGGGACGCCGTCGGCGTAGCCGACGGGCACGAGCCCGAGGGTGGTGGGCTCCGCCGTGACGTGGCGGAACCCGTAGGACACGCCCTGCCCGGCGGGGACGGCCTTGACGTTGGCCAGGACGGTGACGAGGGACATGGCCGGGCGCAGCCCGAGCTCGGCGGCGGTGACGTCCGCGAACGGGGAGAGCCCGTACAGGCCCAGGCCGACGCGCACCATGTCCAGGTGCGTGTCCGGCCGGGCGAGGGTGGCGGGCGTGTTGGCCAGGTGCCGCAGCAGCGGGTGGCCGAGCGTCTCGGCGGCCTCGGCGGCCATCCGTTCGAACCGCAGCAGCTGCGCCGTGGTCTCGGCGGCCCGGTCCGGCTCGTCCGCCACGCCGAGGTGGGAGAACACGCCCTCCACCCGCACGAGGCCCGCGGCCTCGAGCTCGGCGGCACGCGCGACGAACGCGGGCCACCGCTCGGGCGTGCAGCCGTGGCGGCCCAGGCCGGTGTCCGCCTTCAGGTGCAGGGCGGCGCGGGCCTCGGGTCCGGCCCCGCCGCGGGCCCGCAGCCCGCGGACGGCGTCGGCGACGGCGTCGAGGTCCCAGCCCGAGACGCCGAGGGTCACCTCCGCCTCCACCGCGGCGGCGAAGTCCGTGGCCCCGGTGTGCAGCCACGCGAGCACGGGCAGGCGCACCCCCGCCGCGCGCAGGGCCAGGGCCTCGCGCACGTGGGCCACGCCGAGCCGGTCCGCGCCGGCGGCCGCGGCGGCGCGGGCGACGGCCACCGCGCCGTGGCCGTAGGCGTCGGCCTTGACGACGGCGGTCAGCAGCGGCCGGCTGCCGTCCGGGCGGCGGATCCGCTCCTGCAGCACGCCCGCGTTGTGCCGGACGGCCGCCAGGTCGATGCGTGCGGCGCGCTCGGTGTCCGCCGGGGCCACGTCGGCGCGGCTCATCGGACGGCCTCCGGCTCGGCGTCGTCCGGCCACCACAGGCGCGCGACGCGCGCCCCCAGCGCGGTCGGCAGCGTGGCCGTGGTGATCCGTCCGGCGCGGGCCTGCTCGGCCCCGGCCCGGGCGTGCAGCCAGGCGGCCGCCGCCGCGAGCCGAGCCGTGGGCGCCGGGCCCGGATCCTCCCCGGCCCGGCGCGCCCGCGAGCGCCGCGCCACGTCCGCGGCCAGGACGGCGCCGATCGCCCCGGAGAGCACGTCGCCGGTGCCGCCCATCGCGAGGTCGGGTCCGCCGCCGGTCACGGCCCACGCCTCGCCGTCCGGGGCGACCACGAGGGTGCGCGGACCCTTGAGCAGGACGGTGGCGCCGTGTTCGGACGTCCACGCGCGGAGGGCGGCGAGCGGGTCGGCGGCGTCGGCGCCGTCCGCGGGGACGCGCTCACGCAGGCGGGACCACTCCCCGGCGTGCGGTGTCAGGACCACGGGCGTGCCGGCAGCGCGCAGCGTCCGCAGCTCGGCGGCGGTGACCAGGTCCAGGGCGGAGGCGTCGGCGACCAGGGCCGCCTCGGGCCGCTCCTCGAGCGCGGCGAGGACGCCGGCCCAGCGCCGCCGCGCGTCGTGCTCGGTGTCCAGGCCGGGACCGGCCACCCAGGCGTCCGCGCGCGACGGCTCGGGCCCCTCCGCCGAGACCAGCGCCTCGGGGTGGGCGGCGAGCACCAGGTCCCGGGTGGTCTGCGGGCCGGCGTGGTGCACCATGCCCGCGCCCGCCTGCAGCGCGCCCGCGCTCGCGAGCACGGCGGCCCCCGGGTAGCGCTCCGATCCGGCGACGACGGCCACCACGCCGCGCGTGTACTTGTGGGCCTCGGCCGCGGGGGCCGGGTGGGCGGCCCGTGCGGCGGCCTCGTCCATCACGCCCAGCCGCGTGGCCGGCGACGTCGGCAGGTGCGGTCCCAGCCCGATGTCCACCACGTGCACGACGCCCGCGCGCGCGGCCCCCTCCCCGAGGACGAGGCCGGACTTGAGGGCGCCGAACGTCACGGTCGCGTCCGCGGACAGGGCCTCCCCCCGCACCTCGCCGGTGTCCGCGTCCACACCGGAGGGCACGTCGCACGCCAGCACGAGCGCGTCCGCCGGCAGGGCGCGCGCCGCGGCGGGCAGCTCATACTCGCCGGTGAAGCCCGTGCCGAGCACGCCGTCCACCACGAGCGCGGCCTCGGGCGGCACCGCGTCGGCGCATCGTCCCCCGGCCGCTCGCAGCGCAGCCCAGCCCTCGGCGTGCCAGCGCGGGGCGCCGTCGTCGTCCCGGCGGACGGGCACGGCGACCGCGGCCACGCCCCGGCGGCGCAGGAAGGCGAGGGC
This sequence comes from Micrococcus sp. R8502A1, assembly GCF_006704135.1. Taxonomy (NCBI): domain Bacteria; kingdom Bacillati; phylum Actinomycetota; class Actinomycetes; order Micrococcales; family Micrococcaceae; genus Micrococcus; species Micrococcus sp. R8502A1. The sequence goes on along the minus strand of NZ_VIGS01000005.1, from coordinate 64,161 downwards.
GAACAGCGCGTCCCCGCCGTTGTTGCCGGGGCCGACGAGGGCGGCCACGGTCGTCCCGGCCACGGGGCCGCGCTCACGCAGCAGGACCGCGGCGTGCTCGGCCAGGGCCCAGGCCGCGACGCGCATCAGCTCCGGGCCGCGGCCGGCCGCGAGCAGGGGCTCCTCGGCCGTGCGCACGGCCGAGCCGGTCACGGCGATGCGGGTCAGGTCATCGGGGGTCATGCGGACTCCTCCTCGGCCGCGCGGCGTTCGGCGACCACGTAGGCGGTGGCGACGTCCCCGTCATGACTGAGGGAGAGGTGCCAGTGGGTGATGCCCAGGGCCTCGGCCTGGGCCTGGACGGTGCCGGTCAGGTGCACGGTGGGGCGGCCGTCGCCGTGGTCCGGGCGCGGGATCCAGCAGTGGTGCCACATCATCCCGGGCGGGGCGCCCATGGCCTTGGCGATCGCCTCCTTGGCGGCGAAGCGCGCGGCCAGCGAACGCAGCGGCAGGTCCCGCTCGTCCTCGGTGAACAGGCGTGCGCGCAACGCGGGCGTGCGCTCGAGCTGCGCCCGGAACCGCGGGACGTCCACCACGTCCACCCCCACGCCGACGATCACGCCGCCCCCGCCCGCCGGGCGCCCACGACGACGGCGCCGGCCTCGTCCCCGACGGGCTGCCCGCGCAGTCGCTTGGCCAGGTCCAGCGGCCACTGCAGCACACCGGGCAGCTGCTGGTCGCAGCCCGGCGTGAGCATCGCCTTCCCGTAGGCCAGCACGCCGTAGACGCCGTGCTGCAGGCGGCCGAGCCGGTCGAAGCCTGCATCGAACGCGTACAGGGACACACGGCCCTCCTCGGGGGTGAGGCACCGCTCCGCCAGCAGCCGCGCGCGCTCCACGTGCTGGTGGAAGGTGAGCACGCCCAGGTGGTGCAGGCCGAGCTCGCGCATGCGGTCGGCCGCGTGGACGACCTCGCCCTGGGTGGTCACCGGATCGGGCGCGAAGCACTCGACGGTGACGCCGGCCAGCCGCGGGTCGCGCTCCTCCGGGCCGCCGCACAGCTTCTCGTGCCCGTCCGGCCCCAGGTACGCGGAGACGAAGAGCCGGTCGGTGACGCCGGACGCGGCGAGCTCGATCGCGGCGTCGTAGACGCGGGGCTGGCTGTAGAGGACGAGGAGCGCGTCCACGCGCGGTGCGTCGTCCGGGTGCGGATTCGTCACGGCGTGCGCGGCCCACCCCGCGCCGAAGGCCAGTCCCAGCGCGGCCAGGGTCGCCACGGTGGCGCAGAGGGCCCGCGCCCACCGCGGCAGGCCACGGCGGACACGCCCCCGGTCGACCTGCGCGCTCATGCGTCCTCGGGGACCTGCCGCAGCACGACGGTGGAACGGGCCTGGACCTCGAGCACGTCCCCGGCACGCACGCGGGGGTGCGCGCCGCTCGGGGCGACGTGGGACGAGGTGTCCACGAGGACCTCCCACTCGGCCGGGAACGTGGGCCCGGGCAGGGTGTACGGCACGGGCTCCCACCACGCGTTCATGAGGACGTAGAAGTCCCGGTAGGGCTCCTCCCCGTCCTCGTCCCCGCGGGTGAGCATGTGCCCGTTGAGGTAGAAGCCGATCGACCGGGCCTCGGCGCCCCAGTCGTCCTCCGTCTTGGCGGTCGCGTCCGGCTCGAGCCACACGATGTCCGGCAGGGGCGCCTCGACGTCGCGGGCCGCGGGGCGACCGTCGAAGTGGTGGCGACGGCGGAACACCGCGTGGTCACGGCGCAGCGCGATCAGGTCGCGGGTGAACGCCACGAGCGAGTCGTCCATGGTGGACCAGTCGATCCACGAGATCTCGTTGTCCTGGCAGTAGACGTTGTTGTTGCCGCCCTGGGTGCGGCCCAGCTCGTCGCCGTGGCTGATCATGGGCACGCCCTGGCTGATCAGCAGGGTGGCCAGGAAGTTGCGGCGCTGGCGGGCGCGCAGCGTCACGACCTCGGGGTCGTCGGTCTCCCCCTCCACGCCGCAGTTCCACGAGCGGTTGTGCGCGTCGCCGTCGTTGTTGTCCTCGCCGTTGGCGGCGTTGTGCTTCTCGTTGTAGGAGACGAGGTCGCGCAGCGTGAAGCCGTCGTGGGCCGTGACGAAGTTCACGGACGCGCCGGGGCTGCGCCCGTCCCCCTCGTAGAGGTCGGCCGAGCCGGTCAGGCGGGTGGCGAACTCGCCGAGGGTGCCGGGCTCGCCGCGCCAGAAGTCGCGCACCGTGTCCCGGTACATGCCGTTCCACTCGGACCAGAGGCCGGGGAAGTTGCCCACCTGGTAGCCGCCCCAGCCCACGTCCCACGGCTCGGCGATGAGCTTGACGGTGCGCAGCACCGGGTCCTGGCGGACGACGTCGAAGAACCCGGAGAACATGTCCGGGCCCTGCTCCCCCTCCACCCGGGTGAGGGTGGTGGCCAGGTCGAACCGGAAGCCGTCCACGTGCATCTCGGTGACCCAGTAGCGCAGGGAGTCCATGACCAGCTGGAGGGCCTTGGGGCTGGAGAGGTCCACCGAGTTCCCGGTGCCCGTGTAGTCCATGTAGTGCCGCTCGTCGCCCTCGACGAGGTGGTAGTAGCCGGCGTTGTCCAGCCCGCGCAGGCTGAGCATGGGGCCCTTGTCGTTGCCCTCGGCCGTGTGGTTGTAGACCACGTCGAGGATCACCTCGAGACCGGCGGCGTGCAGGTCCTTCACCATCTGCTTGAACTCGCGGACCTGGCCGCCCACCTCCGAGGAGGAGGCGTAGGCGGCGTGCGGGGCGAAGAAGCCGAGCGTGTTGTAGCCCCAGTAGTTGCTCAGCCCCTTCTCCTGCAGGGTGGCGTCGTTGACGAACTGGTGCACGGGCATCAGCTCGACGGCGGTCACCCCGAGCTCGGTCAGGTGGCGGACCACCTCCGGGTGGGCCATGCCCGCGTAGGTGCCGCGCAGCTCCTCCGGGACGGCGGGGTGCAGCTTGGTCATGCCCTTGACGTGGGTCTCGTAGATCACCGTGTCCGTGAGCTCGACGGCGGGTGGGGCGTCATCGCCCCAGTCGAAGTCCTCGGCGACGACGACGCCGAGCATGCTCGTGCCCAGGTTGTCCGAGGTGTCGATGCGGTCCGGCTCGTCGAAGTCGTACGAGTGGTGCTGCTGGCCCCACTCGTAGTCGCCGGTGAACGCCCGCGCGTACGGGTCCACGAGGATCTTGGCTGGGTTGTGCCACAGGCCGCGGGCGGGGTCCCAGGGGCCGTGCACGCGGTAGCCGTAGCGCTGCCCGTGCCCGATGCCCGCCACGTGGGCGTGCCATGTGGTGCCATGCCGCTCCTCGAGAGGGATGCGCGTCTCCGTGCCGTCGTCGGCGACGAGGCACAGCTCGACCGCCTCCACCTCGCGGGAGACCGCGAGGGCGAAGTTGGTGCCGGTCTCGTCCACGGTGGCCCCGAGGGGGTACGGCTGGCCGATCTCCACTGTGTGCATGACTCTCCGAGGTCTCAACGTGCGGCCCGCCGGGTGCGGCGGGCCTCCTCGGGGAGTCTACTGGCGCGGGCGGACGCCGTCCCGGACGCGTCGCGGGCCCGGCCGCCGTGCGGCGACCGGGCCCGGGAGGAGAGGCCTCGACGGCCTCAGCGGCGGATCATTCCACCGTGACGGACTTGGCGAGGTTGCGCGGCTGGTCCACGTCGTAGCCCTTCGCCGTGGCGAGCTCGAGGGCGAAGATCTGCAGCGGGACCGTGGTCAGCAGCGGCATGAGCATCGGCTGGGTCTCGGGGACCTCGAAGACGATCTCGGCCTGGCCGCGCACGGCCGCGTCGCCGCGCTCGGCGACGGCGAAGGTGCGGGCGCCGCGGGCGCGGACCTCCTGGATGTTGGAGACCACCTTGGCGTGCAGCGAGTGACGGTCCATGGGCGAGGGCATGACCACGAAGACCGGCTGACCCTCGTCGATCAGGGCGATCGGGCCGTGCTTGAGCTCGCCCGCGGCGAAGCCCTCGGCGTGGATGTACGCGAGCTCCTTGAGCTTGAGCGCGCCCTCCATGGCCACCGGGTAGCCGACATTGCGGCCGAGGAACAGGACGGAGGTGGCGTCGGCCATCGAGCGGGCGAGCTCCTTGACCTGGTCCTTCCCGGCGAGGATCTCCTCGATCTTGCCGGGGATCGCCCCGAGGTCCGCCAGGATGTCCTTGATCTGGCCGCTGAACAGCTTCTTGTTCAGCTGGGCCAGGTACAGGCCCAGCAGGTAGGCGGCGGTGATCTGCGCCAGGAACGCCTTGGTGGAGGCGACGGCGATCTCGGGGCCGGCGTGCGTGTAGAGCACGGCGTCCGACTCGCGCGGGATGGTGGAGCCGTTGGTGTTGCAGATGGACACGGTGCGGGCGCCCTGCTCCTTGGCGTAGCGGACCGCCATGAGGGTGTCCATGGTCTCGCCGGACTGGGAGATGGACACCACGAGGGTGTGCGGGTCGATGATCGGGTCGCGGTAGCGGAACTCGTGGGAGAGCTCCACCTCCACGGGGATCCGGCACCAGTGCTCGATGGCGTACTTGGCCACCGTGCCCGCGTAGGCGGACGTGCCGCACGCCAGGACGATGATCTTGTCGACGGCCTTGAGCTCCTCGGGGTCGATCCGCAGCTCGTCCAGCATCAGGGCGCCGGCGGCGTCCGTGCGGCCCAGCAGGGTGTCCTGCACGGCCTGGGGCTGGTCGTGGATCTCCTTCTCCATGAAGGTCTCGAAGCCGCCCTTCTCCGCGGCCGAGGCGTCCCAGTCCACGGTGAAGCGCTTGCCCTCGGCGGGGCCGCCCCGGAAGTCCGAGATCTCGACGGCGTCGGCCGTGATCGTCACGACCTGGTCCTGCTCGAGCTCGATGGCCTCGCGGGTGAAGTCGATGAAGCCGGAGACGTCCGAGCCGAGGAAGTTCTCCCCCTCGCCCAGGCCGACGACGAGCGGCGAGTTGCGGCGCGAGGCCACCACGCGGTCCGGGTGGTCCACGTGCACGGCCAGCAGGGTGAAGGCGCCCTCGAGGCGCTGGGAGGCCAGCTGCATGGCGCGGGTCAGGTCCTGGCCGGCCTCGTGCCGGTAGACGTCGACGAGGAGGTGGGCGGCCACCTCGGTGTCCGTCTCGGAGAGGAACTCGACGCCCTTGGCGAGCAGCTCCTCGCGCAGCTCGGCATAGTTCTCGATGATGCCGTTGTGGATGAGCGCCAGACGGCCCTCGTCCGCCACATGCGGGTGGGCGTTGCGGTCGGTGGGGCCGCCGTGGGTGGCCCACCGGGTGTGGCCGATGCCGACGCGGCCGGTGGGGATGGGGCGCTCGGCGAGCTCCTCGGCGAGGTTCGCGAGCTTGCCCGCCTTCTTCCGGTGGTACAGCTGACCGCCGTCCACCACGGCCACACCGGCGGAGTCGTATCCGCGGTATTCGAGACGACGCAGGCCCTCCATCAGGACGTCGAGAGCGCCGTGCTCACGATCCGACTGGGGCTGGCCGATGTATCCGACGATTCCGCACATGCGCACGAGAATACCGGGCCGGGCCCGACTTCGGCGCACGGCGGGCCGGCTCACTCCGTCCGGGACGAGAACCCCGCGGGGTTGGCCTCCTGCCAGGCCCAGAGGTCCCGCACCATCGCGGTCACATCGCGCCGGGCATGCCAGCCCACTTCGGCGCCGATCGCGTCCACGGCGGCGCACGACTCGGCGATGTCCCCGGGCCGGCGCTCGACCACGCGGTAGGGGATGCGGCCGCCCGTGACCGCCTCGAAGGCGCGCACCATCTCGAACACGGTGACGCCCTCGCCCCGGCCGATGTTCCAGACCCGGGTCGTCGTACCGCCCCCGGTCGCCACCCGGGCCGCGAGCCATTCGAGCCCGGCCACGTGCGCCTCTGCGAGGTCCATCACGTGGATGAAGTCGCGCACGGCGCTGCCGTCGCGCGTGTCGAAGTCCGCGCCGAACACCCGCAGCTCGGGGTACGCGCCGGAGGCCACCCGCGCCACGAAGGGCATGAGGTTCGCCGGCACCCCGCTCGGGTCCTCGCCCAGCCGCCCGGAGGGATGCGCGCCGACCGGGTTGAAGTAGCGCAGCATCGCCAGCCCGCCGCCGTCGACCGTGGCGCAGACGTCGCGCAGCACCTGCTCCGCCATGAGCTTGGAGTGCCCGTAGGGCGAGACCGGGTCTGTGGCGGCGTCCTCGGCGACCGGCACCGGCGCGCGGTCGCCGTACACGGTCGCGGAGGAGGAGAACAGGACCGTGCGGGCGCCGGCCGCGAGCGCGGCCTCGGCGACGGCGGCCGTGCCGCCCACGTTCACGTCGTAGTAGGCGGCGGGGCGGGTCATCGACTCGGTGGGCGACTTCAGCCCGGCGAAGTGCACGAGTGCGGCCGGGCCGAAGTCCGCGAGCGCCCCGCGATAGTCCTCGGGGCGGCGGATGTCGGCCACGTGCAGGCGCAGCCGCGACCCGCCCAGACGCGTTCCGGCGAGCTCGGCGACGCGCTCGAGCGACGTCGTCGTCGCCGTGACCAGGCTGTCCAGGACGAGGACGTCGTGGCCCGCCTCGAGCAGCGTGAGCACGGTGTGGGATCCGAGGTATCCGGCACCGCCGGTCACGAGAACGCGCATGGGCCGATCCTATCCGGGCCCTGTGACGTCACGCGGGGGCCCGCTCCGGGCGGGCCGCGGCCATAATGGATCGGGTGACCTACACCCCCCCGACCTCCGAGCTGCCCCTCGTGGGCCCCGAGGAGCCCGCGGACGCCGTGCCCGACGGCCACCAGCGCTCCCCCTTCGTGGAGCTGGACCGCCAGACCTGGGCCCGTCTCGCCTCGGAGATGGCGCAGCCCTTCGACCAGGCGGACGTGGAACGTCTGCGCGGCCTCGGCGAGCATCTGTCCCTGCGCGAAGTCGCCGAGGTCTATCTTCCGCTCTCGCGCCTGCTGAGCATCAACGTGGAGGCCTCCGCGGCCCTGCGCAGCGCGACCAACGCGTTCCTCGGCGAGCGGACGGGGCGCACCCCGTACGTGATCGGGGTGGCCGGGTCGGTCGCCGTCGGCAAGTCGACGACGGCGCGTGTGCTCCAGGAGATGCTGCGCCGCTGGCCGACGACGCCGCGCGTCGAGCTGGTCACCACGGACGGCTTCCTGCACCCCAACGCGGTGCTGCACGAGCGCGGCATCATGTCCCGCAAGGGCTTCCCCGAGTCCTACGACCGTCGCGCGCTGCTGCGCTTCATGGCGGACGTCAAGTCCGGGGCACAGGAGGTGCGCGCGCCCGTGTACTCGCACATCACCTACGACATCGTGCCGGGCGAGGAGCAGGTGGTGCACCGTCCCGACGTGCTGATCGTGGAGGGACTCAACGTGCTGGCCCCGCCGCGCACGCGGGCCGACGGCACCGCCGGGCTCTCCGTCTCCGACTTCTTCGACTTCTCGGTGTACGTGGACGCTCGCGCGTCCTGGATCCGGTCCTGGTACATCGACCGGTTCATGGGCCTGCGCTCGGGGGCCTTCGCCGACCCGCGCAGCTACTTCCACCGGTACTCCTCCCTGTCGGACGCCGAGGCTCAGGCGACGGCCGAGTCCATCTGGGACTCCATCAACGGCCCGAACCTCGAGCAGAACGTGCGCCCGACCCGCGGGCGCGCCCGGCTGGTGCTCACGAAGAACGCGCAACACGAGGTGACCCGCGTGCTGCTGAGGAAGGTCTGATCCATGCGTCGCACCCTCCCTCTCGCCGCGCTGGCCGCGCTCGCGCTGCTCGCGGCCGGCTGCGGCACGCCCGCCGCGGGCCCGTCCTCGACGCCGACGACGCCGACGTCCGGCTCCGCGAGCGCGGCCGCGTCGTCCCGCGCCGCCTCGAGCACGGCGCCGTCGTCGGGCACGCACGCCGACCCGGCCGCCCTCGACGTCGTCGTGAACAAGACCCGCCCCATGGCCCCGCCCGACTGGGCGCCCTCGGATCTGGTGGCCGTGCCCGGCAGCGAGCTGCCCCTGCGGGCGGAGGCCGCGACGGCGGCCGGTGACCTGCTGGATGCCGCCGCGGCGGCGGGTCACCGCCTCACCACCCTGAGCGCCTACCGCTCGTACGACTACCAGGTCCGGACGTACGGCCACTGGGTCGACGAGCTGGGCCACGCCGAGGCCGACCGCGTCTCCGCGCGTCCGGGGTACTCCGAGCACCAGACCGGCCTGGCCTGGGACGTGGGTGACGCCGCGACCCCCGCGTGTGACCTGGAAGCGTGCTTCGGCGACACCGCCGCGGGCCGCTGGGTGGCCGCGCACGCCGCCGAGTACGGGTTCGTCATCCGCTATCCCGCCGGAGCCGAGGACGTGACGGGCTTCGCCCACGAGCCGTGGCACCTGCGCTACGTCGGGTCCGCGGAGGCGGCCCGGGTCGAGGCGGCCGGCGGCGTCCTCGAGACCGCGTGGGGTCTGCCTCCGGCGCCGGACTACGCGGACTGAGACGCACGACTCGCTCGACCCTGTACCGCGCCGCCCTCGTCACACGTAGGATTCTCCCCATGCTCCAGGGATTCAAAGACTTCATCATGAAGGGCAACGTCCTCGACCTTGCCGTCGCCGTCATCATCGGCGCCGCCTTCGGCAAGATCGTGAACGCGCTCGTCGAGGCGGTCCTCATGCCGCTCATCGCCGCCGCCGTGGGCTCGCCGAACTTCGACTCGTTCGCCGTGCTGACGGTCAACGGCAACGACGTGAAGTTCGGCGTGTTGCTCACCGCGCTCGTCAACTTCCTGCTCATCGCCGCGGCCGTGTACTTCGCCATCGTGATGCCGATGAACAAGATGATCGAGGCCCGCAACCGCCGCCTCGGCATCGACCCCGCCGAGGAGGAGGTGCCCGCCGACGTCGCCGTGCTCACCGAGATCCGCGACCTGCTCGCCGAGCGCCGCGGCGGCCCCACCTCCGGGACCACCACCCTCTGATCTCCCCCTGTCCGACGCCGAAGGGCCCGGGACGACTCACACGAGTCGCCCCGGGCCCTTCCTTCATGCCCTCGGCGCCACCGGGGCCGTGCCCTCAGGGCCGCGACGTCGTCCGGTCCGCGCTGGACCCGGCATCCGGGGCGACCTCCGAGTCCTGCCGGTCCGGATCCAGGCACGGCAACCACTCCACGGGGGCGCTCTGCCGCGCGCACACGGGCGCGTCCACGGCAAGGAACGCGGCCGACCACAGGACCGCCAGCCCCGCGAGCAGCCCCGCGAACAGGGTCCAGCGGCGGGGCCGGGGGGCCGCGTCCGACGTCATCGGTCCGCTCAGTCGTGCAGGCGCAGCTCGCGCTGCACGACGTCGGCCAGCACCTGGGCCTCCCGGCCGGCGGTCTGCTCGTCCGGGGCCTCGACCATGACGCGCACGACCGGCTCCGTGCCCGACGGGCGCAGCAGCACGCGACCGGTCTCGCCGAGGCGGGCCTCCGCCTCGGCCACCGCCGCCTGGACGGCCTCGTCCTCGGCGGCGCGGGACTTGTCCACGCCGCGCACGTTCACGAGGACCTGGGGCAGCCGGTCCATCACCGCGGCCAGCTCGGAGAGCGGGGTGCCGGTCTCGGCGACGCGCGAGGCGAGCTGCAGGCCGGTGAGGACACCGTCGCCGGTGGTGGCGTGGTCCGAGAAGATCACGTGGCCGGACTGCTCGCCGCCGAGCGAGTAGTCGCCGAGCTTCATGCCGGCCAGGACGTAGCGGTCGCCCACCTGGGTCTCGACGAGCTGGACGCCCTCCCGGCCCATGGCCAGCTTCAGGCCCAGGTTCGACATGACGGTCACGACCAGGGTGTCGTCACGCAGGACGCCGCGGTCCTTGAGGGCCACGGCCATGACGCCCATGATCTGGTCGCCGTCGACGACCTCGCCGCGCTCGTCCACGGCGAGGCACCGGTCGGCGTCGCCGTCGTGCGCGATGCCCAGGTCCGCGCCGTGCTCGCGCACGGCCGCCTGGAGCTTCTCGAGGTGGGTGGAGCCGTAGCCGTCGTTGATGTTGAGCCCGTCCGGGGTCGCGCCGATCACGACGACCTCCGCGCCGGCGGCGCGGAACGCCTCGGGCGAGCAGCCGGCGGCGGCGCCGTGGGCGCAGTCCAGGACGATCTTGAGCCCGTCCAGCCGGTGCGGGAGGGTCTGCAGGAGGTGGAGGACGTAGCGGTCCTCGGCGTCCGCGAAGACGCGCACGCGGCCCACGTCCGCGCCCTGGGGCCGCCGCGGCGTCACGCCCTCGAGGTGACGGATGATCTCGTCCTCCTGCGCGTCGGTCAGCTTCTCGCCGCCGCGCGCGAGGAACTTGATGCCGTTGTCCGGGGCCGGGTTGTGGGAGGCGGAGATCATCACGCCGAAGTCGGCGTCCAGGTCCCCCACGAGATAGGCGGCGGCGGGGGTCGGCAGCACGCCCGCGTCCCACACGTCCACGCCCGAGGACGCCAGACCCGCCTGCACGGCGGCCGCGATGAACTCGCCGCTGATGCGCGGGTCCCGGGCCACGACGGCGACCGGGCGTCGGCCGGCGTCGAAGGCCTCCGCGCCGAGGACGGGCGAGGCGGCCTGGGCCAGCTGGACGGACAACTCCACGGTGAGGGTCTCGTTGGCCAGGCCACGGACGCCATCGGTTCCGAACAATCTCGACATGATCAGTCAGTGTAGGGGCCGCCCCTGCGGCCTGCATCACGGGAGGGTCACGAAACGGGCCCGGGGGCGGTAGCATCGGACCGGTCGAGCCCCCGCGGCCGCGCGCCCGTCCGCTCACATCCGCCCGGGAGGCCCCGCCCCGAACCCGAAGGACCTCGATCCATGCCCGACGTGACCCCGCCCCCGCCCTCCCGTTCCTGGACGCGCCGCAGCGTGCTGGGCGGCACGGGCCTGGCGATCGCCGCCGGCGTGGCCGGCTGCGGGCGTGATGAGCAGGCCGAGCAGAGCTCGGAGGCCGACGAGCAGGCCACCCGCCTGCCCGCCCCGGACATCATCACCACCGCGCAGTGGGGCGCCATGCAGCCCAACTACTACCTGCAGACCCTGAACACGCGCCCCTCCTACCTGGTGATCCACCACACCACCACGCCGAACGTCACGGACGGCTCCCGGGAGGCGGCGGAGAGCATCGCGCAGGTGGTCCAGAACGCGCACATGAGCCCCGCGAACGACTGGGGCGACACCGGGCAGCACTTCACCGTCTCCCGCGGCGGCTTCGCGATGGAGGGCCGCCACGGCTCCCGGCACGCGCTCGAGGGCGGGCAGACGTTCATGCTCGGCGTCCACGCGCTCGGGTTCAACGCGTACGCGCTCGGCATCGAGTGCGAGGGGCTGTACATGCTGAACCCGCCGCCGCAGAGCCTCTACGCCGGCCTGGTGCCGCTCGTCGCCTACATCTGCCAGCAGTACGAGCTGCCGCCGTCCCGCATCATCGGCCACCGCGACGTCACCGCCACCAGCTGCTGCGGCGACGCGTTCTACGCCAAGCTGCCGATCCTGCGCGAGGACGTCCGCCTCTCCCTGGCCTCGGGCGAGTACCACGTCTCGGAGGGCTTCGGGGCGGACAACCTCTTCGACGACGCACACGTCACCCCGGAGTACGTGGAGGAGGAGCGCGGCTGAATCCGCCCCGCTGCCCACGACGGCCCCCCTCACCGGACGGTGAGGGGCGCCGTCGTGTGCGGCCCGGTCAGCGCACGCGCGGGAACGAGCCGCGGGAGACCTCGCCGTACTCGGCCAGCTCGTTGGCCGGGCCGCAGATCTGCGGGTCGGGGCGATGGACGATGCGCTCGTCCTTGTCCGGGTAGGGCAGCGTGTGCAGCACATGGCGGATGGCCTCGAGGCGGGCGCGCTTCTTGTCGTTCGACTTCACGACGGTCCACGGGGCGTCGGCCGTGTGCGTGTAGAAGAACATGGCCTCCTTCGCGTTCGTGTAGTCGTCCCACTTGTCCAGGGAGGCCAGGTCGGTGGGCGAGAGCTTCCAGCGACGCACGGGGTCGGTCTCCCGCGCGGCGAAGCGGTTGAGCTGCTCGCGCTGGGACACGGAGAACCAGAACTTGATGATGTGCACGCCGGAGTTGACGAGCATGCGCTCCAGCTCGGGGGTCTCACGCATGAACTCGAGATACTGCTGCGCCGTGCAGTAGCCCATGACGCGCTCGACGCCGGCCCGGTTGTACCAGGAGCGGTCGAACATCACGATCTCACCGCCGGAGGGCAGGTGCTGGATGTAACGCTGGAAGTACCACTGCGAGGCCTCCTCCTCCGTGGGCTTCTCCAGGGCCACGGTCCGGGCGCCGCGGGGGTTGAGGTGCTCGTTGAAGCGCTTGATGGCGCCGCCCTTGCCGGCGGCGTCGCGGCCCTCGAAGATGATCAGGACCTTCTGGCCGGTCTCCTTGACCCAGAGCTGCATCTTCAGCAGCTCGATCTGCAGCTCGCGCTTGCGTCGCTCGTAGCTCTTGCGGCTGAGCTTGGTCTTGTACGGGTAGCCCTCACGCCAGGCCTGCGGGTCCGGGGTGGGGGTCTTCTTCTCCCCGCCGAGCTTGCGGCCCAGCTCTCGGATCTCGTCCACCTCGGCGGCGTAGTCACGGGTCACGGCGAAGGGGGCCTGCGCGGCGTGCTCCGCGCCGTGCTCGCCACGGGTGCGGGGGTCGGGCGTAGGACTCGTGTTCTCGGCCACGGCGGCTCCTGAGGGTGTCTCCGATCGGACCGCGCACCGGACGGGCGAGCGACCCGTCATGGCGTCGTCGCCATGCGCCTTCATATTACCCCTGGGTCACGTGCCGCCGGCCCACGGAGACGGCGGACGCCCCGCCCCGCTCGTGAGGAGCGGGACGGGGCGTCGGCGGGGGCACGGTGGGGACACCGTGCGGCGCAGGATCAGCGCTTCGAGAACTGCGAGGCCTTGCGGGCCTTCTTGAGGCCGGCCTTCTTGCGCTCGATGACGCGGGCGTCGCGGGTCAGGAAGCCGGCCTTCTTGAGCGCCGGGCGGTTGTGCTCGCGGTCGATCTCGTTGAGGGCGCGGGAGATGCCCAGGCGCAGCGCACCGGCCTGGCCGGAGGGGCCGCCGCCGTGGATGCGGGCGATCACGTCGTAGGCGCCGGTCAGCTCCAGCAGCGTGAAGGGGTCGGAGACCTCCTGCTGGTGCAGCTTGTTGGGGAAGTAGTTCTCCAGGGCGCGGCCGTTGATGGTCCACTGGCCGGAGCCGGGGACGAGGCGCACGCGGGCCACGGCCTCCTTGCGGCGGCCGACGGCGGAGCCGGGCACGGTCAGGGCCGGGCGCTCGGAGGCGACGGGGGCCTCGGCGGCGGCGGTGGACTCAGAGGTGTAGCTCGTCAGCTCCACGTCGTCGTTCTCGTTGATGCTCATGGTTCTCCTCAGGGAAGGTCTGCGTCAGTGGCCCGCCGGGGTCACTGGGCGACCTGGCCGATCTCGAAGGTCTGGGGCTGCTGGGCGGTGTGCGGGTGCTCGGCGCCCTTGTACACCTTCAGCTTGGAGAGCTGCTGGGCGGCCAGCGAGTTCTTCGGGAGCATGCCCTTGACGGCCTTCTCCACGGCGCGGACCGGGTTGGTCTCGAGCAGCTCGGCGTAGGACTGCGACTTCAGGCCGCCCGGGTAGCCCGAGTGGCGGTAGGCGCGCTTCTTCTCGAGCTTGGCGCCGGTGAGGGCGACCTTCTCGGCGTTCACGATGATGACGTAGTCGCCCATGTCCATGTGGGGGGCGAACGTCGGCTTGTGCTTGCCGCGCAGGAGGGCGGCGGTGTGGGAGGCCAGGCGGCCGAGGACGACGTCGGTGGCATCGATGATGTGCCACTGACGGTCGGCGTCACCAGGCTTGGGAGAGTACGTACGCACGTTGTCTGCCTTCAGGGTCGGTGGTGGTCCACAGCACCTGCCCGCCGGGTCGTGATTCCGGCGCGCTCGCGCTGTCAGTTCTCCGTGCGCGCCGGTCCCCCAGGTGAGGGCTGGAAGGCGTCCGGGCCCGATGCCCCGGGGGTGCGGCGCGAGCTGAAGGCCATGCAACTGAGCCACTCGCGGCACGACGCATCCGGGTGCGGGCATGCGCAACGTGCACCCATCCTACCGAACGCGGGCCGCGGAGCCAAAAGCCGTCGCCGCGGGCGACCCCGGCTCACAGGGTCCGCTTCGCCCGGGTGCCCTCGGCGCGCCGGCGCAGCTCCTCCGCCTCGTCGGGATAGCCGACGGCGAGCAGCGTCAGCCCCCCGGGCGGGGCGAGGCGCACCTCGGAGTCGCGGGCCGGCCTCGCCACCCGGTGCGCGAGCCAGCCGGGCTCGCGGGCCCCCTCCCCCACCTGCAGCAGCGCTCCGACGATCGCCCGGACCATGTTGTGGCAGAACGCGTCGGCCCGGATCCGGACGCGCACGACGCCGTCCTCGTCGCGTCGCACCTCCAGGTGCTGGACCTCGCGGATGGTCGTGGCGCCCTCGCGGGGCCGGCAGAAGGACAGGAAGTCGTGCAGTCCGAGGACGGCGTCGGCCTCCATCGCCATGAGGCGGTCGTCCAGGGCGGCGCCGTGCCAGTGGGTGAAGCCCCGCGTGCGCGGATCTCGCGCGGCGGGCGCGTCGTCGATCCGGTACTCGTACTCGCGCCACAGCGCGCTGAACCGCGCGTCGAAGCCCGCAGCGGCCCGCCGGGCCCCGTGCACGACGACGGCCCCGCCCCACCCGGAGAGCACCCCGCCGAGGCGGCGGGTGAGGGAGGTGGCCGGCTCCAGTCCGGGCCGGCCGCGGGTCAGGCCCGTCCACTCCGTCTCGGTCAGGTCGAGGTGGACGACCTGACCGCGCGCGTGCACCCCCGCGTCGGTGCGGCCGGCGACCACCGTGCGCACGGGCCGGCGCAGGATCCGCTCGAGCCCGTCCTCCAGCGCACCCTGGACCGAGTCGAGACCGGGCTGGCGGGCCCAGCCGTGGAAGGCGCCGCCGTCGTAGGCCAGGTCCAGGCGGACGCGCACGGATGCGGGATCCCCGGGTGCCGGGGGGACGTCCGGGCGGGGCTGCTCGCTCATGCTGCTCCTCAAGCGGGTCGGGGCGGGGCGGGGACGGCGAAGGGCCGCCCACCGAGTGGTGGACGGCCCTCGCCGATGCGTCGTCACGGGGACGGACGCGGACTCACGCGATGGCGTCAGGCCATCTTCTGGGCGGCCTCGCCACCGGCGGGCTCGAAGCTCGCGGCCTTGGCCTCCTCGACGGTGGAGAACCAGACCTCGGCGGTGGTCTGGTCGTACCAGCGCGAGCCGGGGACGTGGTACTTCTTCGAGCTGGCGTTGCCCTTGATGGTGGCCTCGGCCGGAGCCGAGCCGTCCTCGGTGGTGGGCACGGCGCCGTCGATCTCGGCGGCGGTCTCCTGCGACTCGGCCACGGTGACCTCCTCGGTGGCGGCCGGGTCGACGGCCTCCACCGGGGTGGACTCGGCCGGGGCGGCCGGCGCGGACGCGGCGGCCTGCTCGGCCTCACGCACGACGGCCTGCTTGCCGGAGATCGGGTCCATGATCAGCTCGATCACGGCCATGGGCGCGTTGTCGCCCTGGCGGTTGCCGATCTTGGTGATGCGGGTGTAGCCGCCGTTGCGCTCGGCCATCGCCGGGCCGATCACGGTGAACAGCTCGTGCACGACCGCCTTGTTGGTGCGGTTCTTGGCGGCGATGAGACCCTGCACCTTGCGGCGGGCCGGCAGATCGCCCTTCTTGGCGAAGGTGATCAGGCGCTCGGCGTACGGGCGCAGACGCTTGGCGCGGGTGAGCGTCGTGGTGATCGACTTGTGTTCGAACAGCTGGGCGGACATGTTCGCCAGCATGATGCGCTCGTGGGCCGGGCTGCCGCCCAGACGCGGACCCTTGGTGGGGGTAGGCATGGTGTTTCTCCTCGGGTGGGACCCTTCAGCCGGCTGCGGCGTCGGGTCGAAGATGTCAGGTGGTGCGGGATCGGCTCAGAAGTCCGAGAACGGGTCGTCGTCCATCTGGCGCGCGTGCGCCTGCGGGTCGTAGCCGGCCGGCGAGTCCTTGAGGGACAGGCCCAGCTCCTGGAGCTTCTCCTTGACCTCGTCGATGGACTTCGCGCCGAAGTTGCGGATGTCCATCAGGTCGGCCTCGGAACGACCCACGAGCTCGCCCACGGTGTGGATGCCCTCGCGCTTGAGGCAGTTGTACGAGCGCACGGTGAGCTCGAGCTCCTCGATCGGCTGGGCCAGGTCGGCGGAGCCCTCGACGACCTGGGGCTCGTCGCCCAGGTCGATGCCCTCGGCCTCGACGTTGAGCGAGCGGGCCAGGCCGAACAGCTCGACCAGGGTGGAGCCGGCAGAGGCCACCGCGTCACGCGGCAGCATGTTCTCCTTGGTCTCCACGTCCAGGATCAGACGGTCGAAGTCGGTGCGCTGCTCTACACGGGTGGCCTCGACCTTGAAGGTCACCTTGAGGACCGGGGAGTAGATGGAGTCGACCGGGATGCGGCCGATCTCCGCGTCCGCGGACTTGTTCTGGGCGGCGGTCACGTAGCCGCGACCGCGCTCGATGGTCAGCTCCATGTCGAACTTGCCCTTCGCGTTCAGGGTCGCGATGTGCAGGTCCGGGTTGTGGATCTCGACGCCGGCCGGCGCGGTGATGTCCGCGGCGGTGACGACGCCGGCCCCCTGCTTGCGCAGGTAGGCCACCACGGGCTCGTCGTTCTCCGAGGAGACGGAGAGCTTCTTGATGTTGAGGATGATCTCGGTGACATCCTCCTTGACTCCGTTGACGGTGCTGAACTCGTGCAGCACGCCGTCCACGCGGATGCTGGTCACGGCAGCACCGGGGATCGACGAGAGCAGAGTGCGGCGCAGGGAGTTGCCGAGGGTGTAGCCGAAGCCGGGCTCCAGGGGCTCGATGACGAACCGGGAACGACGGTCGGAGACGACCTCTTCGGTCAGCGTGGGGCGCTGTGCAATGAGCACGGACATTTCCTTTCGGCGAGCGTCCGCCATATGACGCACGCGGTGGGTGGAAACGAGGACGGGGTGGGGGCAGGTCCGCAGACCTGTCCGCGTCCGCCCCGGGCGGGGGCGGACGCGGACACAGCGCTCAGGTCAGACGCGGCGGCGCTTCGCCGGGCGAGCGCCGTTGTGGGCCATGGGGGTGACGTCCTGGATGGACCCCACCTCGAGGCCGGCGGCCTGCAGGGAGCGGATGGCGGTCTCGCGGCCCGAGCCCGGACCCTTCACGAAGACGTCCACCTTCTTCATGCCGTGCTCCTGCGCACGCTTGGCGGCCTGCTCGGCGGCCATCTGCGCGGCGTACGGGGTCGACTTGCGCGACCCCTTGAAGCCGACCTCGCCGGACGAGGCCCAGGAGATGACGGCACCCGTGGTGTCCGTGATGGACACGATGGTGTTGTTGAACGTGCTCTTGATGTGGGCCTGGCCCACGGTGATGTTCTTGTTGGCCTTGCGACGCGGCTTGCGGGCAGCCGTTGCGCGAGTCTTGGGGGGCATGTGATTCTCCTCCGGGAAAGCTGCTGGTGCTGATGCTGCGGGCGGGGCGTCCGGACGTGGACGCGGTCACCGCCGGTGCAGGATCACTTCTTCTTGCCGGCGACCGTCTTCTTGGGGCCCTTGCGGGTACGGGCGTTGGTCTTCGTGCGCTGGCCGCGCACCGGCAGGCCGCGGCGGTGGCGCAGGCCCTCGTAGGAGCCGATCTCCACCTTGCGACGGATGTCGGCGGCCACCTCGCGGCGGAGGTCGCCCTCCACCTTGTAGCTGCCCTCGATGTGGTCGCGCAGCTGCACCAGCTGCTCGTCGGAGAGGTCCTTCACGCGGATGTTCGGGTCGATGCCCGTGGCGGCGAGGGTCTCCTCAGCGCGGGTCTTGCCCACACCGTAGATGTACGTGAGTGCGATGATCACGCGCTTCTCGCGCGGAATGTCAACGCCTGCAAGACGAGCCATGTGGCCGTCCTCCTGTTCTTCTGCAGCAGGGGTCTGCACCAGGGACGTCCCGTACGACGCGGCACTCGGCCTCGCGGACCCGTCGTCGCGGCGCCGGGGAAGATCCGGCGTGCTCCGCGGCGGGCGTCCGCCGTCGTCGGTCTCCGGCCCCTGCGGCCGGAGGTGGGGGCCCTCCCCTCACGGGGTGGACCGCTGTCCCTGCTGTTCGGCCCGATGGCCGGTGGGTGGTGTGGTCAACGCGACGGCGTCGCTCCCCGGGCTCCCGGGGAGGCGATCAGCCCTGGCGCTGCTTGTGGCGCGGGTTCGAGCAGATCACCAGCACGCGGCCCTTACGGCGCACGACCTGGCACTTGTCACAAATCCGCTTCACGCTCGGCTGAACCTTCACGGCTCTTCCTCCTGCGCTCGCTTGGACGGGGGTTCTTACTTGTATCGGTACACGATCCGACCCCGGTTGAGGTCGTACGGGCTAAGCTCCACCACGACGCGATCCTCGGGGAGGATGCGGATGTAGTGCTGACGCATCTTTCCGGAGATCGTGGCGAGCACGACGTGCTCGTTCTGCAGACGGACCCGGAACATCGCGTTCGGCAATGCTTCCGACACCGTGCCCTCGACCTCGATGACACCTTCCTTCTTAGCCATGTCCTCCACAATCGTCATGCCCCGGGCACGGCCGCGGAGGGCCGGGTGACGGGGCGGGAACGGGTCTGCTCGCCGGCGCACATGAGTGCGCGCACACGAACAACGTTCGATGATACCGCATTCTCGGTTTGAGAACCAGCACAGACGACGACGGCCGCCCGGCCCGCCGGACGGGCGGGACGGACGGCCGACAGCTCGGGCCCCTCACTCCCCCGGCGGGACCGGGACCACGCCGAACCGCGCGAGCTCGGAGGCGCCGCCGTCGGGCGCGGTGAGCACCCACACGCCGCCGTCGTGCCGGCAGACCGAGTGCTCCCACTGGCTGGCGCGGGCGCCGTCCAGGGTCACCACGGTCCAGTCGTCCGCGAGCACCTTCGTGTCGATGGAGCCGCGCACCAGCATCGGCTCGATGGCGAGCGCCAGACCGGGGCGGATCTTGGGCCCCCGGTGGCCGGTGCGGTAGTTGAACACGTCCGGCGGCAGGTGCATGGCCGAGCCGATGCCGTGCCCCACGTACTCCTCGAGGATGCCGAGCTCCTCGCCCGGCTGCGCGGAGACGAAGTCGTCGATGGCGTCCCCGATGTCCCCGACGTGGGTGGCGGAGGCGAAGGCCGCGATGCCGACCCAGAGTGCCTCCCGCGTGATCGCCGAGAGGCGCTCGTCGGCCGGGTCCGCGGTGCCGGCCGCGGAGGAGCCCAGGATCACCGTGCGGGCCGAGTCGGCGTGCCAGCCGTCCACGATCGCGCCCCCGTCGACCTTCAGCACGTCGCCGGTCTGCAGGACCCGGTCCCCGGGGATGCCGTGCACGACCTCGTCGTTGACCGAGGTGCAGATCGAGGCCGGGAAGTCGTAGTAGCCCAGGAAGTTGGAGGTCGCACCGCGTTCGGCCAGGACGCCCGCGAACACGGCGTCCAGCTCCGCGGTGGTGACGCCCGGCGCGGCCGCGGTCAGCGTGGCGTCCAGGGCCTCGGACAGGACCACCCCCGCGCGCTGCATGGCCTGCAGCTGGGGGGCGGTCTTGAGCTCGAGCGAGCGGCGGCCGATCACGGGGTCAGGACTCCGCGCCCGGCTGGATCACGGGCAGGGAGCCCGTGGCGGCGCGCACGGAGTACACGGCCTGCAGCAGGCGCTCGGTGACGTCGTCGATCTGCCCGGTGCCGTCCACGCGGGCGACGATGCCGCGCTCCACGTACTCCTGGATGACGGACTCGGTCTCGCGGTGGTACAGGTCCAGGCGGTGCTCGATGACCTCCTGGGTGTCGTCCGCGCGGCCCTCGATCTCGGCACGCTTGAGCAGACGCTCCACGAGCTCCTCGTCGGGCACCTCCAGCTCGACGACGGCGGACAGCGACTGGCCGGACTCGGCGAGCATGGCGTCCAGCGCCTCGACCTGGCCCTTCGTGCGCGGGTAGCCGTCCAGCAGGAAGCCGTGCTCCGCGTCGGCCTGGGCGATGCGGTCCGCGACCATGCGGTTCGTGACCTCATCGGGGACGAAGTCGCCGTTGTCGATGTACTTCTTGGCCTCGACGCCGAGCGGCGTCATCGACTTCACGTTGTGGCGGAAGATGTCACCGGTGGAGATCGGGACGATCCCCAGCTTGTCGGCGATCCGGGTGGCCTGGGTGCCCTTGCCGGAACCGGGAGGGCCCATGAGCAGCATGCGGGTCATCGTGTGTTCCTCACTGTCGATACGGACGGCGTTGCGGGATCGGGTCGGGGCTCAGCGCAGCAGGCCCTCGTAGTGGCGCTGCTCCATCTGTGCGCTGACCTGCTTCACGGTCTGGAGGCCGACGCCCACCATGATGAGGATGGACGTGCCGCCGAGCGGGAAGTTCTGGCTGGTGCCGATCACCGCGAAGGCGATCAGCGGGATCATGGCCACGATACCGAGGTAGAGGGCGCCCACGAACGTGATGCGGCTGATGACGTACTGCAGGTAACGCTCGGTGGGCCGTCCGGCGCGGACGCCGGGGATGAAGCCGCCATAGCGCTTCATGTTGTCCGAGATCTCCACCGGGTTGAACGTGATGGACACGTAGAAGTACGTGAAGCCGATGATGAGCAGGAAGTACAGTGCCATGTACACCGGGTGGTCGCCGGAGCCGAAGTACCGGCTCAGCCACGTGATCCACGGGGCCGGCGCACTGCCGTCCTGCGGCGTGTTGAACTGGATGAGGATGCCCGGGAGCATCAACACGGAGGAGGCGAAGATGACCGGGATGACGTTGGCCATGTTCACCTTGACCGGGATGTAGGTGCTCGACCCGCCCACGGTCCGCGAGCCGATCTGCCGCTTGGCGTACTGGACCGGGATCCGGCGCTGCGACTCCTCCACGAAGACGATGGCCAGCATGGTGAGCAGGCCGATCCCCATGACGATCGCGAAAACGCGCCAGCCCTGCGTCTGGACCACCTGGCCGAGGCCGGCCGGGAAGCCCGCCGCGATGGAGGTGAAGATCAGCAGGGACATGCCGTTGCCCACGCCGTTCTCGGTGATCCGCTCGCCGAACCACATGACGATGAGACATCCGGTGGTCAGGGCGATGACCACGAGCAGCACCGTGAGGATGGAGCCGTCGCGCAGCAGCGGCAGGCTGCATCCGAGCAGGGCCCCGGTGCGGGCCAGCGAGGCCATCGTGGTCGCCTGCAGCAGGGCGAGGGCGAGGGTCAGGTAGCGGGTGTACTGCGTCAGCGTCGCCTGGCCCTGCGGGCCCTCCTGGTGGAGCTGCTCGAAGCGCGGGATCACCACGCGCAGCAGCTGCACGATGATCGACGCCGTGATGTAGGGCATGATGCCGAGCGCGAAGACGGACACCTGCAGGAGCGCCCCGCCCGAGAACATGTTCACGAAGGAGTACAGGCCGCCCTGGGCGTTGCCCGCCGCGAGACACTGCTGCACCGCCGGGTAGTCCACCCCGGGGGCCGGCACGAAGGCGCCCATCCGGTAGACGGCGATGAGCGCGAGCGTGAAGGCGATCTTCCGCAACAGGTCAGGCGTCCGGACGATCCGGGCGATGGCCTTGAGCACGAGTCCTCCTGCGGTGGTCCTGTGGGGCGCGCGCCGGCCGCGGGGCGGGGCACGAGACGGCGGCCACACCGGGGCGGCCGCTGTGCGAGTCTACACGGACGGACCGAGGGCCCTGGTCCGGAGCGGCTGCTCCGGGCCAGGGCCCTCGGTGGATGGGTCGGCGTGTCAGAGGGTCTCGGTGGACCCGCCGGCGGCCTGGATCTTCTCCACGGCGGACGAGGAGAAGGCGTTCGCCTTCACCTGCACGGCCGAGGTGATCTCCCCCGCGCCCAGCACCTTCACGGGCTGACCGCGACGGACGAGGCCCTTGGACACGAGCGCGTCCACGGTGATCTCACCGCCCTCAGGGAAGTGCGCGGAGAGCTTGTCCAGGTTCACGACCTGGTACTCCGTGCGGAACGGGTTCTTGAAGCCGCGGAGCTTCGGCAGACGCATCTGCAGGGGCAGCTGGCCGCCCTCGAAGCCCGCACGGACCTGGTAACGGGCCTTGGTGCCCTTGGTGCCGCGACCGGCGGTCTTGCCCTTCGACGCCTCACCGCGACCCACACGGGTCTTGGCGGTCTTGGCACCGGGGGCCGGACGCAGGTCGTGGACCTTGATGGCGTCGTTGTCAGCCATTGTTGACCTCCTCCACGGACACCAGGTGCGGCACGGTGTTGACCAAGCCGACCGTCACCGCGTCGGCCTTGCGGGTGACCTGGTGGCCGATCCGCTTCAGGCCCAGCGAGCGCAGGGTGTCCCGATGGTTCTGCTTGGAGCCCGTGACGCCGCGGGTCTGGGTGATGACCAGGGTGGCGTCCGAGGGCTGGATGTTCTTGCGAGTGGGCTCAAACACGGCTCACGCACCTGCCTTCGCGCTCTTCTGGGCGCGATCGTTCTCCATGGTGCGCAGCATCGCATGGGGGGCGATCTCGTCCAGGGCCTTGCCGCGGCGGGCGGCGACGGCCTGGGGCTCTTCCAGCTTCTTGAGGGCGTCCACGGTGCCGCGCACGATGTTGATCGCGTTCACGGAGCCCATGGACTTGGACAGCACGTCGTAGATGCCGGCGCACTCGAGCACGGCGCGCACCGGACCGCCGGCGATCACGCCGGTACCCGGGGAGGCCGGGCGGAGCAGCACGACGCCGGCGGCGTCCTCACCCTGCACCAGGTGCGGGATGGTGGAGCCGACGCGGGGGACGCGGAAGAAGGACTTCTTGGCCTCCTCCACGGCCTTCTGGATCGCAGCGGGGACCTCCTTCGCCTTGCCGTAGCCGACGCCGACGGTGCCGTCGCCGTCACCCACCACCACGAGGGCGGTGAAGGAGAATCGGCGGCCGCCCTTGACGACCTTGGAGACGCGGTTGATGCCCACGACTCGCTCGAGGAACTGGTCCTTCTCGTCGTCCTGGGCGCCACGACGGTTGCGGTCGTCGCGACGGCCGCCACGACGATCGCCGTCACGGCCACCGCGGCCGCCGTCGCGACCGCCGCGGCCACCGGCGGCGCGCTCGGTGGTCTGGCTCGCCGAGCCCGACCCGGTCTCGGAGACGGTGGTCTCGGTGCTCTCGGTCACCTGAGTGTCCTTCTGGTTGATGTTCTCGGTCACAGCTGCAGCCCACCCTCTCGCGCACCGTCGGCCACGGCCGCGACGCGCCCGTGGTACTTGTTGCCGCCGCGGTCGAAGACCACGGCCTCGATGCCGGCCGCCTTGGCACGCTCGGCGACGAGCTCGCCCACGCGCTTGGCCTTGGCCGTCTTGTCACCCTCGAGCGCACGCACGTCGGCCTCCATGGTGGAGGCGTACGCGAGCGTGCGGCTCTGCGTGTCGTCCACGACCTGCACGAACATGTGCCGTGCAGAGCGGTTGACGACGAGGCGGGGACGGACGGTGGTGCCGGAGATCCGCTTGCGCACCCGGAGGTGGCGGCGGGTGCGGGCGTTGAACTTGCCCTTGCCCTTCACCTTCAGAGTAGACATCACTTACCTGCCTTTCCGGCCTTGCGGCGGATCTGCTCGCCCGCGTAGCGCACGCCCTTGCCCTTGTACGGGTCGGGGCGGCGCAGCTTGCGGATGTTGGCGGCGGTCTCGCCGACCTGCTGCTTGTCGATACCGGCGACGGTGACCCGGTTGCCCTCCACCGTGAAGGTGATGCCCTGGGGCGCCTTCACCGGGACAGGGTGGGAGTAGCCCAGGGCGAACTCGAGGTCCTGGCCCTTGGCCTGCACGCGGTAGCCGGTGCCGACGACCTCGAGCTGCTTGGAGAAGCCGTTGGTCACGCCCTCGACCATGTTGCTGATGAGGGTGCGGGTCAGACCGTGCAGGGAGCGGGACTCACGCTCGTCGTCGGGGCGGGCCACGGTGACCTGCCCCTCCTCGAGGGTGGCCGTGATGGGCGTGGGCAGCGAGTGCTCGAGCTGGCCCTTGGGGCCCTTCACGGAGACGCGGTCGCCGTCGATGGTCACATCGACGCCGGCGGGGATGGTGATCGGGAGACGTCCGATTCGAGACATGTCAGTTCAGCCTTTCTTCCGTCTTGCCCGTCACCAGACGTAGGCGAGGACTTCTCCGCCCACGCCCTTCTTGGCGGCCTGCTGGTTCGTGAGGAGACCAGAGGAGGTGGACAGGATGGCGATGCCGAGGCCGCCCAGCACGTGGGGCAGGTTCGTGGACTTCGCGTACACGCGCAGGCCCGGCTTGGAGATGCGGCGCAGGCCGGCGATCGCACGCTCACGCTGCGGGCCGAACTTCAGGTCGATGGTCAGCTTCTTGCCGACCTCGGCCTCCTCCTCGCGCCAGTCCTGGATGTAGCCCTCGGCCTTGAGGATCTCGGCGACGCGAGTCTTCAGCTTCGAGGACGGCATGGACACGGTGTCGTGGTAGGCCGAGTTTGCGTTGCGCAGACGGGTCAGCATGTCTGCGACGGGATCGGTCATGGTCATGTGGGCTTCACGCCCTTTCTCGCCGTGGTTTCCGCCACCGGTTCACCGGTGGAGGACCTGTGGCGTGGAGGTCTTACTGGTCGGTCTTGAACGGGAAGCCCAGCGCCTTCAGCAGCGCGCGGCCCTCGTCGTCGTTCTTGGCGGTCGTCACCACGGTGATGTCCATGCCGCGCACGCGGTCGATCTTGTCCTGATCGATCTCGTGGAACACGGTCTGCTCGGACAGGCCGAAGGTGTAGTTGCCGTTGCCGTCGAACTGGCGGTCGGACAGGCCGCGGAAGTCACGGATGCGCGGCAGCGCGAGCGTGACCAGGCGGTCCAGGAACTCCCACATGCGATCGCCACGGAGGGTGGCGTGGGTGCCGATGGGCATGCCCTCACGCAGCTTGAACTGCGCGATGGACTTGCGGGCCTTGGTGATCATCGGCTTCTGGCCGGTGATGGCGGTGAGGTCGGTGACCGCGCCGTCGATGATCTTGGAGTCCTTGGCGGCCTCGCCGACGCCCATGTTGACGACGACCTTCACAAGGCCCGGCACCTGCATGACGTTCCCGTACTGGAACTGCTCCTGCAGGGCGTCGCGGATCTCCTCGCGGTACTTGGTCTTCAGACGCGGGGTGACCTTCTCGGTCTGCTGCACCTCGGTCATCACAGCTCCTTCCCCGAGGCCTTGGCGAAGCGGACCTTCACGGTCTTGCTCACGCCGTCCTTCTCGACGGTCTCGAAGCGGTAGCCCACACGGGTCGGCTTCTTGGTCTCCGGGTCCACCACGGCCACGTTCGAGATGTGGATCGGGGCCTCGACGACCTGCAGGCCGCCCTCGGTGGAACCGTTGTTGTCCTGACCGGCGCGCAGGTGCTTGGTCACGCGGTTCACGCCCTCGACGAGCACGCGCTCATCCGTCGGGAACACGCGCAGGACCTTGCCCTGCTTGCCCTTGTCCTTGCCACTGATGACCTGGACGAGGTCGTCCTTCTTGATCTTGGCCATGAGATCAGATCACCTCCGGGGCGAGCGACACGATCTTCATGAACTTCTTGTCACGCAGCTCGCGACCCACGGGGCCGAAGATGCGCGTGCCACGGGGCTCGCCGTCGGTCTTCAGGATGACCGCCGCGTTCTCGTCGAACTTGATGTACGAGCCGTCGGGACGGCGGGACTGCTTGCGGGTGCGGACCACCACGGCCTTGACGACGTCGCCCTTCTTGACGTTGCCGCCGGGGATGGCGTCCTTCACGGTGGCGACGATGGTGTCGCCGATGCCTGCGTAGCGGCGTCCGGAACCGCCGAGAACACGGATGGTCAGGATTTCCTTCGCACCGGTGTTGTCGGCGACCTTGAGCCGCGACTCCTGCTGGATCACTTGTCTCTCCTAGCGTCGCGCCGGTTCTCCCCCACGATGGGCGAGCCTTGCGGAACGGTTGAACGGGCATCCCGGGACGCTTACCCCTCCCCCGAGGCGGGCCGCCCGCCGTCGTCCCCCGACGACGCGTGTTCAGACAGCGTCGGGGAGGTCGAGAGCGGAGGGGCGCGCAGGGCAGGGCCGAGGCGGATCCGGGATCGGCGTGCGCGGCCCTCGGCACACAGGATGGATGGTCCTGCCAACGAGAGGGCGCACGAATATCAGAGTCTAACGCACAAGGCCGCCCCGTGCCAGTGCACGGAACGGCCTTCTGCGTCGCCGGCCCTCAGGGGGCCGGGTCGATCACTTGGCGCGCTCGACGATCTCCACCAGGCGCCACCGCTTGGAGGCGGACAGCGGGCGGGTCTCGGCGATGCGGACGCGGTCGCCCACGCCGGCGGTGTTGTCCTCGTCGTGCGCCTTCACGCGCTTCGAGGTCTTCAGCACCTTGCCGTAGAGCGAGTGCTTCTTGCGGTCCTCGACCTCGACGACGATGGTCTTGTCCATCTTGTCGGAGACGACGATGCCACGGAGGGCCTTGCGGTAGCCGCGCTCCTCGGAGACGGCCGGGGTCTGCTCGGTCACTTGGCAGCCTCCTCGTTCTTCTCGGCCTGCGCCTCGGCGGCGACATCGCCGCGGATGCCCAGCTCGCGCTCGCGCAGGATCGTGTAGATGCGCGCGATGTCACGCTTGACGGCCTTCAGCCGGCTGGCGTTGTCCAGCTGACCGGTGGCGGCCTGGAAGCGCAGGTTGAACAGCTCCTCCTTGGAGGACTTCAGGGCCTCCAGCAGGCGGGCGTTGTCCATCCCGTCCAGGGACTCGACGTTCAGATCCTTGGTGCCGATCGCCATGGGATCACTCACCACCCTCTCGACGGATGATACGGGCCTTCAGCGGCAGCTTGTGGATGGCCAGGCGGAGCGCCTCGCGGGCGACGTCCTCCGTGACACCCGACAGCTCGAAGAGCACGCGTCCGGGCTTGACGTTGGCGACCCACCACTCCGGCGAGCCCTTGCCGGAGCCCATGCGGGTCTCGGCGGGCTTCTTGGTGAGCGGACGGTCCGGGTAGATGTTGATCCAGACCTTGCCGCCACGCTTGATGTAGCGGGTCATGGCGATACGGGCGGCCTCGATCTGACGGTTGGTCACATAGGCCGGCGTGAGCGCCTGGATGCCCCACTCACCGAACGTCACGGTGGTGCCGCCCTTGGCGGCGCCGGAACGCTTGGGGTGGTGCTGCTTGCGGTGCTTGACGCGACGGGGGATCAGCATCAGGCGTTGCCTCCTTCAGCGGGAGCGGCGGCCGGGGTCTCGGCGCCGGCGCCGGCGTTCTCCTGGCGGGGAGCACGCTCGGCGCGATCGTTGCGACGACGACGCTCGCCGCCGCCACGGCGCTCGCCGCCACGGCCACGGCCGGAGGGCTGCGCGGCCTCCTTGGCCGCGAGCTCCTTGGCGGTCAGGTCGCCCTTGTAGATCCAGACCTTCACGCCGATGCGGCCGAAGGTGGTCTTGGCCTCGAACTTGCCGAAGTCGATGTTCGCGCGGAGGGTGTGCAGCGGCACGCGACCCTCGCGGTAGAACTCCGAGCGGCTCATCTCGGCGCCGCCGAGGCGGCCGGAGCACTGGATGCGGATGCCCTGCGCGCCGGCGCGCATGGCGGACTGGATCGCCTTCTTCATCGCGCGGCGGAACGCCACGCGCGAGGCGAGCTGCTCGGCCACACCCTGCGCCACCAGCTGGGCATCGGTCTCGGGGTTCTTGACCTCGAGGATGTTCAGCTGGATCTGCTTGCCGGTGAGCTTCTCGAGCTCACCGCGGATGCGGTCGGCCTCGGCGCCGCGGCGGCCGATCACGATGCCCGGGCGCGCGGTGTGGATGTCCACGCGCACGCGGTCACGGGTGCGCTCGATCTCCACCTTGGAGATGCCGGCGCGCTCCATGCCGGTGGTCATCAGCTCGCGGATCTTGACGTCCTCCTTGAGGAAGTCAGCGTAGCGCTGGCCCTCCTTGTGGGAGTCCGCGAACCAGTGCGAGACGTGGTCGGTGGTGATGCCGAGGCGGAACCCGTTGGGGTTGATCTTCTGGCCCATTGTCAGTTCCCACCCTTCTCGTCCTTGGACGCGACGACCACGGTCACGTGGCTCGTGCGCTTGTTGATGCGGTACGCGCGGCCCTGAGCACGGGGCTGGAACCGCTTCATGGTCGGGCCCTCGTCCACGAAGGCCTCGGTGATGTAGAGGGCGTCCTCGTCGAAGGCCTGGCCCTCGCGGTCCGCCTTGACGCGGGCGTTCGCCACCGCGGAGGCCACCAGCTTGTACACCGGCTCCGAAGCGCCCTGCTGGGCGAACTTCAGGATGGCCAGTGCTTCGGTGGCCTGCTTGCCACGGACCAGGTCGACGACGCGCCGGGCCTTCATCGGCGTCACGCGCAGGTGGCGCGCAATTGCCTTGGCTTCCATTGCTTCTCTCTTTCGATTCTCGAGAAGGTCAAGCGTGCTGTGCCCTCAGGCTCAGCGGCGCTTGCCCTTCTTGTCGTCCTTCACGTGGCCGCGGTAGGTCCGGGTCGGGGCGAACTCGCCCAGCTTGTGACCCACCATGGACTCGGTGACGAACACCGGGACGTGCTTGCGTCCGTCGTGGACCGCGATGGTGTGACCCAGCATGTCCGGGATGATCATCGACCGGCGGGACCAGGTCTTGATGACGTTCTTGCTGCCCTTCTCGTTCTCGGCCAGAACCTTCAGGTAGAGGTGCTGATCGACGAAGGGGCCCTTCTTCAGGCTGCGAGGCATGTCTTCCCTGCTCCCTTATCGCTTGTTCTTGCCGGTACGACGGCGACGCACGATGAGCTTGTCGCTTTCCTTGTTCGGACGACGCGTGCGGCCCTCGGGCTTGCCGTTCCGGTTGACGGGGTGACGACCGCCGGAGGTCTTGCCCTCGCCACCGCCGTGCGGGTGGTCGACCGGGTTCATGACGACGCCGCGGACGGTCGGGCGGACGCCCTTCCAGCGCATGCGGCCGGCCTTGCCCCAGTTGATGTTCGACTGCTCGGCGTTGCCGACCTCGCCGATCGTGGCGCGGCAGCGCACGTCGACGTTGCGGATCTCGCCGGAGGGCAGACGCAGCTGGGCGTACTTGCCCTCGCGGGCGACCAGCTGCACGGACGCGCCGGCGGAGCGGGCCATCTTGGCGCCGCCGCCGGGGCGCAGCTCCACCGCGTGGATGGTGGTGCCCACGGGGATGTTGCGCATCGGCAGGTTGTTGCCGGGCTTGATGTCGGCGTTCGGGCCGGCCTCGACCACGTCGCCCTGCTTCAGCTTGGCCGGGGCCAGGATGTAGCGCTTGGCGCCGTCCGCGTAGTGCAGCAGCGCGATGCGGGCGGTGCGGTTCGGGTCGTACTCGATGTGCGCGACGGTGGCGGGCACGCCGTCCTTGTCGTGGCGACGGAAGTCGACCAGGCGGTACTGGCGCTTGTGGCCGCCGCCCTTGTGACGGGTGGTGATGCGGCCGGTGTTGTTGCGGCCGCCGGTCTTGTGCAGCGGACGGAGAAGGGACTTCTCCGGCGTGGACCGGGTGATCTCTGCGAAGTCGGCCACGGACGAGCCACGCAGGCCCGGGGTGGTCGGCTTGTACTTACGGATAGCCATGTGTCAGTTCCTCGATTAAGTGGTCTCCGCACGCCGATCAGGCGAGCGGACCTCCGAAGATGTCGATGGTCCCGTCCTTGAGCGTGACGATGGCACGCTTGGTGGACTTGCGCTGGCCCCACCCGAAGCGGGTGCGACGGCGCTTGCCGGAACGGTTCAGGGTGTTGACCGAGGCCACGTCGACGTTGAAGATGCGCTCCACCGCCTGCTTGATCTCGGACTTGTTGGAGCGCGGGTCGACCAGGAAGGTGTACTTGCCCTCGTCGATCAGACCGTAGCTCTTCTCCGACACGACGGGAGCGATGATCACGTCGCGGGGATCCTTGTTGATGGAGCCGCTCACTGGGCATCCTCCTTCTTGGCGCCGGAAGCCTGGGCCACGTACGCCTCGTAGGCCGCCTGGGTGAACACGACGTCGTCGGAGACGAGCACGTCGTAGGTGTTCAGCTGGTCGGCGTACAGGGTGTGGACCGCAGGCAGGTTGCGGGCGGACAGGGCGGCGACGTCGTCGGCCCGGTCGATCACCAGCAGCACGTTCTTGCGGCCGGTGTTCAGGGACGCGAGGCCCGCCTTGGCGGCCTTGGTGGACGGGGTGGTCCCGGACACGAGGGCCTCGATGACGTGGACGCGGCCGTTGCGGGCGCGGTCCGACAGGGCACCGCGCAGGGCGGCGGCCTTCATCTTCTTGGGGGTGCGCTGCGAGTAGTCACGCGGGGTCGGGCCGTGGACGACGCCACCACCGGTCATGTGCGGGGCGCGGATGGAGCCCTGACGGGCGCGGCCGGTGCCCTTCTGCTTGAACGGCTTGCGACCGGCACCGGACACCTCGCCGCGGCGCTTCGTCTTGTGCGTGCCCTGACGGGCGGCGGCGAGCTGGGCGACGACGACCTGGTGCATGAGCGGCACGTTGGACTGCACGTCGAAGAGCTCGGCGGGCAGATCGACCTGGACGGTCTTCACGGAGTTCTCAGCCATGGTCTCAGGCTCCCTTCACGGCGCTGCGGACGAGCACGACCTGGCCCTTGGAGCCGGGCACCGCGCCCTTGATCAGCAGGAGGTTGTTCTCCACGTCGATGCCGTGGAGGGTCAGGTTCATGGTGGTCTGGCGCACGGCGCCCATGCGACCGGGCATGCGCTGGCCCTTGAACACGCGGCCGGGGGTGGACGCGCCGCCCACGGAGCCGGGCTTGCGGTGGTTCTTGTGCTGGCCGTGCGAGGCGCCCACACCGGCGAAGCCGTGGCGCTTCATGGCGCCGGCGAAGCCCTTGCCCTTGGTGGTGCCCACGACGTCGACCTTCTGGCCGGCCTCGAAGACCTCCACGGTCACGTCCTGGCCGAGCGAGTACTCGGCGGCGTCGGCGGTGCGCAGCTCGACGAGGTGGCGACGCGGGGTCACGCCGGCCTTCTCGAAGTGACCGGCCAGGGGCTTGGTCACGCGGCGGGGATCGATCTGGCCGTAGGCGATCTGCACGGCGGTGTAGCCGTCGGTCTCCTCGGAGCGCAGCTGGGTGACGACGTTCGGGTCTGCCTTGACCACGGTCACGGGGATGAGCTTGTTGTCCTCATCCCAGACCTGGGTCATGCCGAGCTTCGTGCCCAGCAGGCCCTTGATGTTCTGGGTGTTGGTCATAGTCTCTCAGCACCTCCCTCTCAGAGCTTGATCTCGATGTTGACGTCCGCGGGCAGGTCCAGTCGCATGAGCGAGTCGACGGCCTTCGGGGTCGGGTCGATGATGTCGATGAGCCGCTTGTGGGTGCGCATCTCGAAATGCTCGCGGCTGTCCTTGTACTTGTGGGGAGAACGGATAACGCAGTACACGTTCTTCTCCGTCGGCAGCGGCACGGGGCCGACCACCGTCGCGCCTGCGCGCGTGACCGTGTCAACGATCTTGCGGGCCGAGACGTCGATGACCTCGTGGTCGTACGACTTCAGCCGGATGCGGATCTTCTGTCCCGCCATGGCGTCACGCCTCTCTCGTCGGGTGTGCTGTTCCTGTCCCTGTGCGGCGGATCGGGTCCGCCTTCTTGTCCTCCACCCGCGCGGGGCGAATCCGGTCGGACCGGGTTCCTCGCCGCCGCCGGACTCCGGTCCACGCGGTCGGGCGTGTCGCATTCCTGGGAGGGCACACGCCTGCGGTGGGTCGGAGTGGTGACGTCACATCTGGGCCGAGCTGCCGCCGCGAGACACACGACGACAGCGCAATGGCGCTTGAGCAACCGAATCAGTATAGACAGAACCGGGCCCGGTCCGCCAATCGGCGGGCCGGGCCCGGCGGCCCCCGGGGCTCAGCGGCCCCACTGGGTGGGCGGGCCGGCGTTGAGCAGCAGGGTGAAGACGACGGCGACCACGGCGACCGCCAGGAGCGCGCTGACCACCGGATGGCGCAGCACCACGACGAGGAGTCGTTCGAGGGGCCGCCGCTCCCCCGGCGCACGGTCCACGACCTGCCACCGCGACGCCGGCTCGCCGCGCCGCCGCTGGACCCGCTCGAACGGGACCGTCATGAACGGGACGATCGTCGAACCGAGGCCGAGGAGTCCGCGGGCCACGGGCCACCGCCCGTCGATCCACACGGCGACCGTCACCACGAGATAGCAGAGGAACACGAAGCCGTGGACGCCGCCGGCGATCGGCACCACCCGCTCCGTGACTCCGCCGTACTTGAGGCCCATGGCGATCAGCAGACCGGCCCAGGTGAACATCTCGGCCATCGCCGTGACGGCGAACAGGCGGCGCGGGCCGGGCAGGCTCATCGCTCCAGCTCCCCGCCGCGGTTCGCGCGCCGGATGCGCCGGGCACGGTCGATCTCGGGACGGAAGGTCCGCAGCGCCCAGCGCACGGCCACGACGACCACGGCGAGCACCACGATGAGGATGAGCAGTTCAGGCATGCTCCCCAGCCTAGCGGCCGCGGCCGCGCCGTCGTCGGACACGGCGACGCCCCCGCCTCCGGGAGACCCGGAGACGGGGGCGTCGCGCGTCGGCGGCTCAACGGAGCCACGAGACGGGATGCGTCAGATCACTTGGTGATCTTGGTGACGCGGCCGGAGCCCACGGTGCGGCCACCCTCGCGGATGGCGAAGCCGAGGCCCTCCTCCATGGCGATCGGCTGGATGAGCTCGACCGACATCTCGGTGGTGTCGCCGGGCATGACCATCTCGGTGCCCTCGGGCAGCGTGATGACGCCGGTGACGTCGGTGGTGCGGAAGTAGAACTGCGGGCGGTAGTTCGAGTAGAACGGGTTGTGACGGCCACCCTCGTCCTTGGACAGGATGTAGACGTTCGCCTCGAAGTTGGTGTGCGGGGTGATGGAGCCCGGCTCCACCACGACCTGGCCGCGCTCGACGTCGTCGCGCTTCAGGCCGCGCAGCAGCAGACCGCAGTTCTCGCCGGCCCAGGCCTCGTCGAGCTGCTTGTGGAACATCTCGATGCCGGTGACGGTGGTCTTCTGCACGTCGCGGATGCCCACGATCTCGACCTCGGAGTTGATGGCGAGGGTGCCGCGCTCGGCGCGACCGGTCACCACGGTGCCACGGCCGGTGATGGTGAAGACGTCCTCGATCGGCATCAGGAACGGCTTGTCCTTGTCGCGCACCGGGTCCGGGATGTACTCGTCCACGGCATCCATGAGGTCCTCGACGGACTTGACCCACTGAGGGTCGCCCTCGAGGGCCTTCAGACCGGAGGTGCGGATGACCGGGGCCTCGTCGCCGTCGAACTCCTGGGAGGACAGCAGCTCGCGGACCTCCATCTCGACGAGCTCGAGGAGCTCCTCGTCCTCGACCATGTCCGACTTGTTCAGGGCCACGAGCAGGGCCGGCACGCCGACCTGGCGGGCCAGGAGCACGTGCTCACGGGTCTGGGCCATCGGGCCGTCGGTGGCGGCGACCACGAGGATCGCGCCGTCCATCTGAGCGGCGCCGGTGATCATGTTCTTGATGTAGTCGGCGTGGCCGGGGGCGTCCACGTGGGCGTAGTGACGCTTCTCGGTCTGGTACTCCACGTGGGAGATGTTGATGGTGATGCCGCGCTGACGCTCCTCGGGGGCGGAGTCGATCGTCGCGAAGTCACGGGCCTCGTTCAGGTCCGGGTACTTGTCGTACAGGACCTTCGAGATGGCGGCGGTCAGCGTGGTCTTGCCGTGGTCAACGTGGCCGATGGTGCCGATGTTGACGTGCGGCTTCGTCCGCTCGAACTTTGCCTTTGCCACTAGTTCCTCCTAAGAACTGGTTCATCGTCAAGAAGACTGCTCAGCCGCCTGCGACGTGCTGACAACTTGACTGAGTCTACTCGGATGGTGCGGGGTTGGGGAAATCCCGGCCTCACGAGGGCCAGTCCGGTTCCAGGCCGTCGGGACCGCCGGAAGCGGACCGGACCTGACCCGTCCTGATCGCGGACCGCCGCGCCGGGGAGGGCGGTCCGGTCGCCCCGGGCCGGCCGCGGCTGCGGCGGCCGACCCGGGGCAGGTCGTTCAGAGCAGGTGACCTGCGGTCACTCGCCCTGGGACTTCTGGATGATCTCGTCCGCCACGGCCTTGGGGACCTCGGCGTAGGAGTGGAAGGTCATCGAGTACACCGCGCGGCCCTGCGTCTTGGAGCGCAGGTCGCCGATGTAGCCGAACATCTCCGACAGCGGCACGAGGGCGTTGACCACCTTCACACCGGTGGCGTCCTCCATGGACTGGATCTGGCCACGGCGGGAGTTCAGGTCGCCGATGACGTCGCCCATGAACTCCTCGGGGGTGCGGACCTCCACGGCCATCAGCGGCTCGAGGATGATCGGGTTGGCCTTGCGGACACCCTCCTTGAAGGCCTGGGATCCGGCGATCTTGAACGCCATCTCCGAGGAGTCGACGTCGTGGTACGCGCCGTCGAGCAGGGTGGCCTTCACGCCGACCATCGGGTAGCCGGCCAGCACGCCGAACTGCATGGCGTCCTGGATGCCCGCGTCCACCGAGGGGATGTACTCGCGGGGCACGCGACCGCCGGTGACGGCGTTCTCGAACTCGTAGACCTCGCCCTCGGCGGTGTCCAGGGGCTCGAAGGACAGCTGCACCTTGGCGAACTGGCCGGAGCCGCCGGTCTGCTTCTTGTGCGTGTAGTCGACCTTGTCGACCTTGCGCTTGATGGTCTCGCGGTACGCGACCTGGGGCTTGCCCACGTTGGCCTCGACCTTGAACTCGCGCTTCATGCGGTCCACGAACACGTCCAGGTGGAGCTCGCCCATGCCGCCGATCTCGGTCTGGCCGGTCTCCTCGTTGAGGTTCACGCGGAACGTGGGGTCCTCGGCGACGAGCTTCTGGATGGCGGTGGAGAGCTTCTCCTGGTCACCCTTGGTCTTCGGCTCGATGGCCACGGAGATCACGGGCTCCGGGAAGGTCATCGACTCGAGGATGATCGGGTTCGCGGGATCGCACAGGGTGTCGCCCGTGGTGGTGTCCTTGAGACCGATCACGGCGTAGATGTGGCCGGCGACCACCTCGTCCACCGGGTTCTCCTTGTTGGCGTGCATCTGGAACAGCTTGCCGATGCGCTCCTTCTTGCCCTTGGTGGCGTTGAGGATCTGCGCACCGGACTCCAGACGGCCGGAGTACACGCGGATGAAGGTCAGCGTGCCGAAGAAGGGGTGCGTGGCGATCTTGAAGGCGAGCGCCGAGAACGGGGCCTCCTTCGACGCCTCGCGCTCCAGCACCTCCTCCTCGTCGTTCACGGCGTGGCCCTTGACGGAGCCGGCGTCCAGCGGGTTCGGCAGGTAGGCGACCACGGCGTCCAGCATCGGCTGCACGCCACGGTTCTTGAACGCGGAGCCGCAGAACACCGGGTAGGCCTCGGCGTTCACGGTCAGCTGGCGCACGCCGGCCTGGATCTCCTCGACGGTGAGCTCCTCGCCCTCGAGGTACTTCTCCATGAGCTCCTCGGAGGTCTCGGCGACGGCCTCGACGAGCTCGTTGCGGTACTCCTCGGCCTTCTCCTGGAGCTCGGCGGGGATCTCGCGGGTCTCGTAGGAGGCGCCCATGGTGACGTCGCCCTTGGCGTCGCCCGGCCACACGAAGGCCTTCATGGAGAGCAGGTCGACGACGCCCACGAAGTCGTTCTCGGCGCCGATCGGCAGCTGCATCACGAGCGGACGCGCGCCGAGGCGCTTCACGATCGTGTCGACGGTGAAGTAGAAGTCCGCGCCCAGCTTGTCCATCTTGTTGACGAAGCAGATGCGCGGGACGTTGTACTTGTCCGCCTGGCGCCACACGGTCTCCGACTGGGGCTCCACGCCCTCCTTGCCGTCGAACACGGCGACGGCGCCGTCGAGCACGCGCAGCGAGCGCTCCACCTCGACCGTGAAGTCCACGTGGCCGGGGGTGTCGATGATGTTGATCTGGTGGTCGTTCCAGAAGCAGGTCACCGCGGCGGAGGTGATGGTGATGCCGCGCTCCTTCTCCTGCTCCATCCAGTCCGTCGTCGCGCCGCCGTCGTGGGTCTCGCCCAGCTTGTGGTTGACACCCGTGTAGAACAGGATGCGCTCGGTGGTGGTGGTCTTGCCGGCATCGATGTGGGCCATGATGCCGATGTTGCGGACCTTGTGCAGGTCGGTCAGCACGTCCTGTGCCACGGTGTCTCCCTTGGTCGGGTGGAATGGGGGGCTCGTGAGGTGGATGCGGTGGGTGGCCCGTCCGAGAGGACGCACCTGCGGCCCGAGGCGCGGATCGCGCGCCCCGGGCCACACGGATCACCAGCGGTAGTGGGCGAAGGCCTTGTTGGCCTCGGCCATCTTGTGGGTGTCCTCGCGACGCTTCACGGCGCCGCCCAGGCCGTTCGAGGCGTCCAGGATCTCGTTCATCAGACGCTCGGTCATGGTCTTCTCACGGCGGGCCTTGGAGAAGCCGACCAGCCAGCGCAGGGCCAGGGCCGTGGAGCGGCCCGGCTTGACCTCGACGGGCACCTGGTAGGTGGCGCCGCCGACGCGGCGGGAGCGCACCTCGAGGGCCGGCTTGATGTTGTCCATGGCCTTCTTGAGGGTGGCCACGGGATCGGCGCCGTTCTTGGCACGGGCGCCCTCGAGCGCGCCGTACACGATGCGCTCGGCGGTGGACTTCTTGCCGTCGACGAGCACCTTGTTGATCAGCTGCGTGACCAGCGGGGAGCCGTAGACGGGATCGACGACGAGGGGGCGCTTCGGCGCAGGACCCTTACGAGGCATTACTTCTTCTCCTTCTTGGCGCCGTAGCGGGAGCGGGCCTGGCCGCGGTTCTTCACGCCCTGGGTGTCGAGGGCGCCGCGCACGATCTTGTAGCGCACGCCGGGCAGGTCCTTCACACGACCGCCGCGGACGAGCACGATCGAGTGCTCCTGCAGGTTGTGGCCCTCGCCGGGGATGTAGGCGGTGACCTCGATGCCGCCGTTCAGGCGCACACGGGCGACCTTGCGCAGCGCCGAGTTCGGCTTCTTGGGCGTGGTGGTGTACACACGGGTGCACACGCCACGACGCATGGGGTTCCCCTGCAGGGCAGGGGCCTTCGTATTGACGACCTTGGGTGAGCGGCCCTTGCGGACCAGCTGCTGAATCGTAGGCACTCTTCAGCCTTCCTGTGTTTCGGTGATCGCTGACGTGATCGACCGGCGCCCGGGGCGCCGGCTGCTCGTTCCTCTGCTCTGCCTCTCCCTGTGGGGGCTCGCAACGAGCAGACGTCCGCAGGCGTGCAAAAGTGTGGCATCTGCCGCGCAATGACCCCGCGACCCGGACAGCGTCCAATTTGCCACACGAAAAACAATCCTTGACAGCATAGCACGCCCCGGCGCCGTCGACGAGCCGGCCCCGCACGCCAAGGGGCCCGCCGCTCCCCCGCGTGAGCGGCGGAACGGCGGGCCCCCTGGGGGACGGGGATCAGGCGCGGAAGTCGCCCCCGCGGTCGTAGTCGTCCAACGAGACGGCGTGGAAGTCGTTCTCGCCGAGCGACTGGTCCAGGCCCGGGTAGTCGAAGTCCGCGAAGCCGGCCGGCGAGGCGAACAGGTTGGCCTTCGCCTCCTCCGTCGGCTCCACGACGGTCTTCGTGTAGCGGTCCAGGCCCGTGCCGGCCGGGATCAGCTTGCCGATGATCACGTTCTCCTTCAGGCCCAGCAGCGGGTCGGACTTGCCCTCCATGGCCGCCTGCGTCAGGACGCGGGTCGTCTCCTGGAAGGACGCGGCCGACAGCCACGAGTCCGTGGCCAGCGAGGCCTTCGTGATGCCCATCAGCTCGTCGCGGCCGGAGGCCGGCTGGCGGCCCTCAGCGACGGCGGCGCGGTTGGCGGCCACGAAGCGCGCCCGGTCCGTGAGCTCGCCCGGCAGCAGGTCGGTGTCACCGGACTCGATGACGGTGATGCGACGCAGCATCTGCCGGACGATGACCTCCACGTGCTTGTCGTGGATGCCCACGCCCTGGGACTGGTACACGTTCTGCACCTCGTCCACGAGGAACCGCTGCGCGGCCCGCGGGCCGAGCACGCGCAGGACCTGCTTCGGGTCCACGGCGCCGGCCACGAGCTGCGTGCCCACCGGCACGTGCTCGCCGTCGGCCACGAGGATGCGCGCACGGCGCAGCACCGGGTAGGCGATCTCCTCGGAGCCGTCGTCCGGCGTGAGCAGCAGGCGCACGGACGCCTCGGTGTCCTCGATGGTCACGCGGCCGGCGACCTCGGAGATCGGGGCCACGCCCTTCGGGGTGCGGGCCTCGAAGAGCTCCTGGATGCGGGGCAGACCCTGCGTGATGTCGTCGGCCGAGGCCACACCGCCGGTGTGGAACGTGCGCATGGTGAGCTGGGTGCCCGGCTCACCGATCGACTGGGCCGCGATGATGCCGACGGCCTCGCCGATGTCCACCAGCTGGCCGGTGGCCATGGAGCGGCCGTAGCACTTCGCGCAGGTGCCCACGGCGGACTCGCAGGTCAGGACCGAGCGGACCTTGATCTCCGTGACGCCGGCGGCCACCAGCTCGCCGATCAGCACGTCGCCCACGTCCGCACCGGCCGAGGCCAGCACCGTGCCGTCCTCGCCCGTGACGTCCTGGGCCAGCGTGCGGGCGAAGGCCGAGTTCTCGACCTGCTCGTGGGCCACCAGCTCGCCGTCGGCGTTCGGGGCGGCGATCGTGACGGACAGGCCGCGCTCGGTGCCGCAGTCGTCCTCGCGGACGATGACGTCCTGGGACACATCGACGAGACGACGGGTCAGGTAGCCCGAGTTCGCGGTCTTCAGCGCGGTGTCCGCGAGGCCCTTGCGGGCGCCGTGGGTGGCGGAGAAGTACTCGAGCACGGACAGGCCCTCGCGGTACGAGGACTTGATCGGACGCGGGATGATCTCACCCTTCGGGTTGGCCACGAGGCCGCGGATGCCCGCGATCTGGCGCACCTGGAGCCAGTTGCCTCGCGCACCGGAGGACACCATGCGGTTGATGGTGTTGAGCTCCGGCAGGCCGTCCTTCATGGCCGCGGCGACCTCGTCGGTGGCCTTGTTCCAGATGTCGATCAGCTCGGAGCGACGCTCGTCGTCCGCGATCAGGCCCTTGTCGTACTGCTGCTGCACGCGCTGGGCCTGCTCCTCGTAGCCCTCCATGATGGCGGCCTTGTCGAAGTCGGAGGTGATGTCCGAGATCGCCACGGTCACACCCGACCAGGTGCCCCAGTGGAAGCCGGCGTCCTTGAGGTTGTCCAGCGTCTGCGCGGTGACGACCATCGGGTAGCGCTCGGCCAGGTCGTTGACCAGCTGACCGAGGGTGCCCTTGGTCGCCTGCTTGTCCAGCCACGGGTAGTCGTCCGGCAGCAGCTCGTTGAACAGCACCTTGCCCAGGGTGGTCTCGATGAGGGCGATCTCGCCCTCGGACCAGCCCTCGGGGGCCGGCACGTCCGCCGACGGCACGAAGCCCTCGACGCCGATCCGTGCGGGCGCGTTCAGGTGCAGGTCGCCGCCGTCGAACGCCATGATGGCCTCGCCGACGGTCGCGTACAGGTTGCCCGCGCCGACCTCGTCCGGACGCACCGTGGTGAGGTGGTTCAGTCCGATGATCATGTCCTGGGCCGGCACGGCGACCGCGCGGCCGTCCGAGGGCTTCAGGATGTTGTGGCTCGAGAGCATGAGCAGGCGCGCCTCGGCCTGGGCCTCCGGCGACAGGGGCAGGTGGACCGCCATCTGGTCGCCGTCGAAGTCCGCGTTGAACGCGGAGCAGACCAGCGGGTGCAGCTGCAGGGCCTTGCCTTCCACGAGCTGCGGCTCGAAGGCCTGGATGCCCAGACGGTGCAGGGTGGGGGCGCGGTTCAGCAGGACCGGGTGCTCGGTGATGACCTCCTCGAGCACGTCCCAGACCTGCGGACGGAAGCGCTCCACCATGCGCTTGGCGGACTTGATGTTCTGCGCGTGGTTCAGGTCCACGAGACGCTTCATCACGAACGGCTTGAACAGCTCCAGCGCCATCTGCTTCGGCAGGCCGCACTGGTGCAGCTTGAGCTGGGGACCCACCACGATGACCGAGCGGCCCGAGTAGTCCACGCGCTTGCCGAGCAGGTTCTGACGGAACCGGCCCTGCTTGCCCTTGAGCATGTCGGAGAGCGACTTGAGCGGGCGGTTGCCCGGGCCGGTCACCGGCCGGCCGCGGCGGCCGTTGTCGAACAGCGAGTCCACGGCCTCCTGCAGCATGCGCTTCTCGTTGTTGACGATGATCTCGGGCGCGCCGAGGTCGAGCAGCCGCTTCAGGCGGTTGTTACGGTTGATCACGCGACGGTACAGGTCGTTGAGGTCGGAGGTCGCGAAGCGGCCGCCGTCCAGCTGCACCATCGGACGCAGCTCCGGCGGGATCACCGGGACGGCGTCCAGGACCATGCCCTCGGGCGAGTTGTCCGTGGTCATGAACGCGTTGACGACCTTCAGGCGCTTCAGGGCACGGGTCTTGCGCTGGCCCTTGCCCGTCTTGATGGTCTCACGCAGCATCTCGGACTCGGCCTCGAGGTCGAAGGTCTGCAGGCGACGCTGGATCGCCTCCGCGCCCATCGAGCCCTCGAAGTACTGGCCGTACTTGTCCCGCATGGCGCGGTACAGACCCTCGTCGCCCTCGAGGTCGGCGACCTTGAGGTTCTTGAAGCGGTCCCAGACCTGCTCCTTGCGGTCCAGGTCCGCGTCCGCGCGCTTGCGGATCTGCGCCATGGTCTTGTCCGCGGCGTCGCGGGCCTTCTTCTTCTCGGCGGCCTTGGCGCCCTCGGACTCCAGCTTGGCCAGGTCCTTCTCGAGGTCGGCGGCCACCGCGGCGATGTCGGAGTCACGCTGGTCGGCCAGGACACGGGTCTCCTGGTCGTACTCGGCCTGGAGGTTGGCCAGGTCGCGGTGCCGGGCCTCCTCGTCCACCGAGGTGATCATGTACGCCGCGAAGTAGATGACCTTCTCGAGGTCCTTCGGCGCCAGGTCCAGCAGGTAGCCCAGGCGCGAGGGCACGCCCTTGAAGTACCAGATGTGGGTGACCGGCGCAGCCAGCTCGATGTGGCCCATGCGGTCGCGGCGCACCTTCGAGCGGGTCACCTCGACGCCGCAGCGCTCGCAGATGATGCCCTTGAAGCGCACGCGCTTGTACTTGCCGCACGCGCACTCCCAGTCACGGGTGGGGCCGAAGATCTTCTCGCAGAAGAGTCCGTCCTTCTCCGGCTTCAGGGTGCGGTAGTTGATGGTCTCCGGCTTCTTGACCTCGCCGTAGGACCAGCGGCGGATGTCCTCCGCCGTGGCCAGGCCGATGCGCATCAGGCCGAAAGAGTTGTCAGTGGACATGCTGTTCACGCTCATGCTCCGGTGAACTCCCTTGGTTCAGTGGTTCTCAGGTGACGTCTTGTGGATGCGGGATCGGGCCCGGCTCAGACTTCCTCCACCGAGCTGGGCTCGGCGTGGGAGAGGTCGATGCCCAGCTCCTCGGCGGCGCGGTAGACCTCGTCCTCCGCGTCGCGCATCTCGATGGCCTGGCCGTCGGCGGAGAGGACCTCCACGTTCAGGCAGAGGGACTGCATCTCCTTGATGAGCACCTTGAAGGACTCGGGAACACCCGGCTCCGGGATGTTCTCGCCCTTGACGATGGCCTCGTAGACCTTCACGCGGCCGTGGATGTCGTCGGACTTGATGGTCAGCAGCTCCTGGAGGGTGAACGCCGCGCCGTACGCCTCGAGCGCCCACACCTCCATCTCGCCGAAGCGCTGGCCGCCGAACTGGGCCTTACCGCCCAGCGGCTGCTGCGTGATCATCGAGTACGGGCCCGTGGAACGGGCGTGGATCTTGTCGTCCACCAGGTGGTGCAGCTTGAGCATGTACATGTAGCCCACGGACACCGGGTCCGGGAACGGCTCGCCGGTGCGGCCGTCGAACAGCTGCGCCTTGCCGCTGTCGCTCATGAGACGGTCGCCGTCGCGGGTCACGTTCACGTGGCCGAGCAGGCCCGTGATCTCGTACGCCTCGGCGCCGTCGAACACCGGGGTGGCCACGTTGACCGGACCGGACTGCCGCGGGAAGTTCGGCAGGTCCTTGATCCACTCCGGCTCGCCCTGGATGTCCCAGCCGCGCGAGGCGGCCCAGCCCAGGTGCAGCTCCATGACCTGGCCGAGGTTCATGCGGCCGGGGACGCCGAGCGGGTTCAGCACGATGTCCACCGGGGTGCCGTCCGCCAGGAACGGCATGTCCTCGAGCGGCAGGATCTTCGAGATGACGCCCTTGTTGCCGTGGCGGCCGGCCATCTTGTCGCCGTCGGTGATCTTGCGCTTCTGCGCCACGTAGACGCGCACCAGCTGGTTCACGCCCGGGGGCAGGTCGTCGTCCTCGTCGCGGTCGAAGATGCGCACGCCGATGACGGTGCCGGACTCGCCGTGCGGCACCTTCAGGGACGTGTCGCGGACCTCGCGGGACTTCTCGCCGAAGATCGCGCGCAGCAGGCGCTCCTCCGGGGTCAGCTCGGTCTCGCCCTTCGGGGTCACGCGGCCGACCAGGATGTCGCCGGCCTCCACCTCGGCGCCGATGTGGATGATGCCGCGCTCGTCGAGCTGCGAGAGCACCTCCTCGGACACGTTGGGGATGTCGCG
Organism: Micrococcus sp. R8502A1; assembly: GCF_006704135.1. Lineage (NCBI taxonomy): Bacteria > Bacillati > Actinomycetota > Actinomycetes > Micrococcales > Micrococcaceae > Micrococcus > Micrococcus sp. R8502A1. The sequence goes on along the minus strand of NZ_VIGS01000005.1, from coordinate 21,586 downwards.
CGTGATCTCCTCGGCGCCCAGCTTGGTGTCGCGGGCGTCGACCTCGTGCTCCTCGATGTGGATCGAGGTGAGGACGTCCTCCGAGACCATGCGCTGGGACAGGATGATCGCGTCCTCGTAGTTCAGGCCCTCCCAGGGCATGAACGCGACGAGGAGGTTCTTGCCGAGCGCGAGCTCGCCGTTGTCCGTGGCGGGACCGTCGGCGATGATGCTCAGCGGCTCCACCCGCTCGCCCTCGGAGACGCGCACCCGCTGGTTGTAGGCGTTGCCCTGGTTCGAGCGGGCGAACTTCATGATCGGGTAGTGCGTGGTGGTGCCGTCGTCGTTCATGACGGTCACCAGGTCCGCGGCCACCTCGGTCACGACGCCGCCCTGGGTGGCCGTCACGGAGTCGCCCGCGTCCACGGCCACGTACTTCTCCATGCCGGTGCCCACGTAGGGGGCCTCGGAGCGGAGCAGCGGCACGGCCTGACGCTGCATGTTCGCGCCCATGAGCGCGCGGTTGGCGTCGTCGTGCTCGAGGAACGGGATCAGGGCGGTGGCCGCCGACACCATCTGGCGCGGGGACACGTCCATGTAGTCGATCTCGTCCACGGTCGAGAGCACGGGCTCGCCGTCGCCGCCGCGCTGGCGGCAGAGCACGAACTCCTCCTCGAACCGGCCGTCCTCATCCACCGGGGCGTTCGCCTGGGCGATCTGGAAGGCCAGCTCGTCGTCGGCGGTCAGGTAGTCCACGGTGTCCGTGACCCGGCCGTCGACCACGCGGCGGTACGGGGTCTCGATGAAGCCGAAGGAGTTGATCCGGCCGAAGGTCGCCAGCGAGCCGATGAGGCCGATGTTCGGGCCTTCCGGGGTCTCGATGGGGCACATGCGGCCGTAGTGCGACGGGTGGACGTCACGGACCTCCATGCCGGCACGGTCGCGGGACAGGCCGCCCGGGCCGAGCGCGGACAGGCGGCGCTTGCGCGTCAGGCCGGCCAGCGGGTTGTTCTGGTCCATGAACTGGGACAGCTGCGAGGTGCCGAAGAACTCCTTGATCGCCGCCACCACGGGGCGGATGTTGATCAGGGTCTGCGGGGTGATCGCCTCGACGTCCTGAGTGGTCATGCGCTCGCGCACGACGCGCTCCATGCGGGACAGGCCGGTGCGGATCTGGTTCTCGATCAGCTCGCCCACCGCACGGATGCGACGGTTGCCGAAGTGGTCGATGTCGTCGATCTCCACGCGCACGTCCACCGGCTCGCCGTCGCGCGTGCCCTTGATGACGGTCTCGCCGGCGTGCAGCGCGGCGATGAAGTGCACCATCTGGACGATGTCGTCCTCGGTGAGCACAGACGCGTTGGGGTCGCCGAGGTGCACGTCCACGCCGAGCTTGCGGTTGAGCTTGTAGCGGCCCACCTTGGCGAGGTCGTAGCGCTTCGGGGTGAAGTACAGGTTGTTCAGCAGCGTCTGCGCGGCGTCGACGGCGGCCGGCTCGCCCGGGCGCAGCTTGCGGTAGATGTCGAGCAGGGCCTCGTCCTGGTCCGCGGTGCCGTCCTTCTCGAGGGTGGCGCGGATGGAGTCGTAGTGGCCGAACTCCTCCAGGATGCGGGACTCGGTCCAGCCCATGGCCTTGAGCAGCACCGTCACGGGCTGCTTGCGCTTGCGGTCGAGGCGGACGCCGACCTGGTCACGCTTGTCCACCTCGAGCTCGAACCAGGCGCCGCGCGAGGGGATGATCTTCGCGGAGAAGATCTCCTTGTCCGAGGTCTTGTCCGGGGTGCGCTCGAAGTAGGCGCCCGGGGAGCGGACCAGCTGGGAGACGACGACGCGCTCGGTGCCGTTGATGATGAACGTGCCGTTGCGGGTCATCAGCGGGAAGTCGCCCATGAAGACGGTCTGCTGCTTGATCTCGCCGGTCGTGTTGTTCATGAACTCGGCCTTGACGTACAGCGGGGCGGAGAAGGTCGCGTCGCGATCCTTGCACTCCTCCTCCGTCATCTTGGCGTCGGCGAACTCCGGCTCGGCGAAGGACAGGGACATGGTGCCCTGGAAGTCCTCGATCGGGGAGATCTCCTCGAAGATGTCCGTCAGTCCCGAGGTGACGGGCACGGAGTGGTCGTCGGCGGCCAGGGCGGCGTCCACGCGCGCGGCCCACCGCTCATTGCCGATCAGGCGGTCGAACGACTCGGTCTGCAGCGCCAGCAGGTCCGGCACGTCCAGCGGCTCGGAGATCTTGGCGAAGGAGACGCGTCCGGCGGAGGCGCCGGATCGCGGGGAGACGGTAGCGGTTTCGTTGGAGGTGCTCGAGGCGACCACGTAGGATCCTTCCACAGGCCTTCTGGGTTCCGTTCGCTCCCCTGCCGCGAGACGGCGGCGCCGGCCCACCGCTATATGAAGGCCGTGCGGAACCGTGCGGGCCACGGCGGGACGCGGGGTCCTGCGGGCGGCACGGAACAGGGGAGATGCAAAGATCCATCCTATCCCCGCCCGTCTCCCCTGTCCAGCCGCGGGTGCGTGACCTGGGACGCCACGAGGCCCCCGGTCCGCAGTGCGGATCCGGGGGCCTCGTGAGGAGGCGTGATGCGGCTCAGGCCGCGATCATCACTTGAGGGTGACGGTGGCGCCGGCGCCCTCGAGCTGCTCCTTGGCCTTCTCGGCGGTCTCCTTGTTGACGCCCTCGAGGATGGGCTTGGGGGCGCCGTCCACCAGGTCCTTGGCCTCCTTCAGGCCGAGGGAGGTGAGGGCGCGCACCTCCTTGATGACGCCGATCTTCTTGTCGCCGGCGGCCTCGAGGACGACGTCGAACTCGTCCTTCTCCTCGGCGGCGGCGGCCTCGGCACCACCGGCGGCACCGCCGGCGGCGGCCACGGCCACGGGGGCGGCGGCGGTGACGTCGAACTTCTCCTCGAACGCCTTGATGAACTCGGACAGCTCGATGAGGGTCAGCTCCTCGAACGCGGCGAGCAGCTCTTCGGTGGTCAGCTTGGCCATGATGGCTCCTTTACGGGTACGTCTTGACTACGTGTGAAGTGGTGGGCCGTGCAGCCCGGGGCGGACTGCTCAGGCAGCCTCGCCCTGCGCGGCGCGCAGCGCCTCGACCGTGCGGACGGTCTTGGACAGCGGCGCCTGGAACAGGGCGGCAGCCTTGGACATGCTGCCCTTCATCGCGCCGGCGAACTTGGCCAGCAGCACCTCGCGGGACTCGAGGTCCGCGAGCTTCTTGATGCCGGCCTCGTCCAGGGGCTGGCCATCCATGTAGCCGCCCTTGAGCACGAGCTTCTCGTGATCCTTGGCAAAGTCACGCAGGGCCTTCGCGACGTTGACCGGGTCCCCGGTCACGAACGCGATCGCGGTGGGACCGGACAGGTGAGCCTCGAGGCCCTCCAGACCGGCGTCCTTGGCCGCGATCTCGGCCAGCGTGTTCTTCGCCACGGCGTAGGTCGCGTCCTGACGGATGGAGTCACGCAGCTGCTTGAGCTCCGTCACCGTCAGGCCACGGTATTCCGTCAGAACAGCGGCGCTGGACTGACGGAACAGGTCCGTGAGCTCAGCCACCGCCGACTCCTTCGCGGACGTCGCCATGGCACTCCTCTCGATGATGCGTGGGAACCGCCACCCCGAGACGAGAAAGCGCCCCGTGCAGATGCACGGGGCGCGGCAGGAGCATCGACGCGGTCGGACCCGGAGGGTCGACGAGCGGATGCGAGCGTGGCTCACGTTCACCTGCGCGGGCCATCTCCGTCAGGGAGATCCTTCGGTGGGCTCTGCCCGGAGGCAGGGCACCACGACCGGCGGTCTTCGGTAGGCACCAGCGTACACGTCCGGGGTGGGCCCGCAAAATCGACCCGGGACGACGTCGGCCGGTCGTCCCCGCTGCGGGGACGACCGGCCGGCGTCGTGGGCCCCGGTCGCCGGGGCCGCGTGGCTCAGAGCTCCGAGGAGTCCACCGAGGTCACGTTCGGGTCCATGGGCACGCCCGGGCCGAAGGTGGTGGCCACGGTGGCCTTGGAGATGTAGCGGCCCTTGGAGGAGGACGGCTTCAGACGCAGGACCTCCTCGAGGGCTGCGGCGTAGTTCTCCACCAGGGCCTTGGCCTCGAAGGAGGTCTTGCCGATGATGAAGTGCAGGTTGGAGTGCTTGTCGACGCGGAAGTCGATCTTGCCGCCCTTGATGTCGGCCACGGCCTTGGCCACGTCCGGGGTCACGGTGCCGGTCTTGGGGTTCGGCATCAGGTTGCGGGGGCCGAGCACCTTGCCCAGGCGGCCGACCTTGCCCATGAGCTCCGGGGAGGCCACGGCGGCGTCGAAGTCCACCCAGCCCTCGGAGATCCGGGCGATCAGGTCGTCGTCACCCACGACGTCCGCGCCGGCGGCGCGGGCGGCCTCGGCGCGGTCACCGGTGGCGAACACGACGACGCGGGCGGTCTTGCCGGTGCCGTGGGGCAGGCTCACGGAGCCGCGGACCATCTGGTCGGCCTTGCGGGGGTCGACCGAGAGGCGGAGGGCCACCTCCACGGTGGCGTCGATCTTGGAGGGGTTCGTCTCCTTGGCGAGGCGGATCGCCTCCACCGGCGAGTACAGATCCTCGCCGATCGCGGCCTTGGCCGCCTTGTATGCCTTGCTGCGCTTTGCCATCTGCGTTCTTCTCCTTGTGCAGTCGTGGTCTGCGGGCCGCGCTCGGCCCTGCCACTGGAAGGGGGTGGGGGTGGGCGTCAGCCCTCGACGGTGATGCCCATCGAGCGGGCGGTGCCCGCGATGATCTTGGCGGCGGCCTGCACGTCGTTGGCGTTCAGGTCCTCCATCTTGGTCTGGGCGATCTCCTCGCACTGGGCCTGGGTCAACGTGCCGACCTTGGCCGTGTGCGGGGTGGCGGAGCCCTTGGCGACGCCGGCGGCCTTCTTGATGAGCTCGGCGGCCGGCGGGGTCTTGGTCACGAAGGTGAACGAGCGGTCCTCGTACACGGTGATCTCGACCGGGATCACGTTGCCGCGCTGCGACTCGGTGGCGGCGTTGTACGCCTTGCAGAACTCCATGATGTTCACGCCGTGCTGGCCCAGGGCGGGGCCGATGGGCGGGGCCGGGTTGGCGGCGCCGGCCTGGATCTGAAGCTTGATCAGACCGGTGACCTTCTTCTTGGGAGCCATGAGTGGATCCTTCTCTCACTGGGGGACCCTCGGCGCAGGAGCGCACCGGGGGCGGTGGCCGCCGTGGCGCGGCGGCCGGTGCCGCGTCCGGGCCGGCAGGCGGCCGGCCCGGTGCGGAAGCGTCGGGTGTCCTCAGATGGCCTTGGTCACCTGGTTGAAGGACAGCGTCACGGGGGTCTCGCGCTCGAAGATCGAGACGAGCACCACGAGCTGCTGGGCCTCCGGCTTGATCTCGGAGATCGTGGCCGGGAGGGTCTCGAACGGGCCGTCGTTGACGGTGACCGACTCGCCGACCTCGAAGTCCACGTGGATCGCGGGGGCGGCGGGCGCACCGGACTCGACCGAGGCGGGGACGGCCAGGCCGGCCTTCTCGGCAGCGCGGGCGGCCTCCTGGATCACGGACGGGGCGAGCATGTCGTACACCTCGTCCAGGCTGAGCGGCTGCGGGTGGTGGGCGTCGTTGCCCACGAAGCCCGTGACGCCCGGGGTGTGCCGCACGACGCCCCACGAGGCGTCGTCGAGGTCCATGCGGACGAGCACGTAGCCCGGGATGCGCACGCGCGAGACGATCTTGCGCGTGGTGTTCTTGATCTCCACGACCTCCTCCATGGGGACCTCGATCTCGTAGATCGAGTCCTCCATGTCCTGGGTCAGGATGCGGGCCTCGAGGTTCGTCTTCACGCGCTTCTCGTAGCCGGCGTAGGTGTGGACGACGTACCAGTCGCCGGGCTGGCGGCGCAGGCGGGTGCGCAGCTCCTCGGCGGGGTCCACGGCGGGCTCGTCGTCGGCCTGCTCCTCGACGGGGGTCGGCGCGTCCTCGCCCTCGGCGACGGCCAGGTCGGCCTCCTGCACGGTGGCCTCGGCGGTCTCGTCACCGCTGCCGGCGGCCTCGTCCAGGGCGTCCTCGACGGGCGTCCCGGCGTCCTGCGCGGTCTCGGCGGTCTCCTCGGCCACGGCGTCCTCCGACATCGGGACGAACTCCTCGGCGGGCTGACGATCCAGTTCCTGCTCGGACACGATTCCTGCTTTCTGCTGACGGACGGCGGGCCCTGCCGTCGGGGAGGGCCCTCACGGGCGTGCGGGGGACGCGTCCTGCGAGGTCGGGACCGTCCGCGCCGGGCTCAGAGGCCGCCGGCGCCGAACAGGAGACCCGCCACGGTGCCGAACACCCAGTCCAGCCCCATGACCAGCAGGATCATGAACGCCACGAAGGCGAGCACCACTCCGGTCGTACGCAGCAGCTCCTCGCTCGTGGGGGTGACGACCTTGCGGAGCTCGTCCACCACCTGGCGCAGGAACAGCGCGATCCGCGCGAACAGCCCGCGACGCTGCCTGCTCGGCGTGGGGGTGGGTCCCCCGCCGTTCGCCGCCATCTCAGTCACGTGGCCTCACTCGTCGGATCGCCGAATCGCTTTCTACACGTCCGATGCCGAGCACGAGGCCCGGCATCGAGCAGGGCAGACAGGACTCGAACCTGCAACCTGCGGTTTTGGAGACCGCTGCGCTACCAATTGCGCCACTACCCTTCGGACCGACGGGGCCGGCCGAACCCTCGCGGGATCGACCGTGAACGCGGTACCGGAGATCCAGGATACGCCATCGGGCGGCGGGAGTCGAACGGGTCCCGGGCAGTCAGTACCCTGGCAGGACGGAGCCCCGCTCCGCCCCGCCCTCCCCGTCGAGCTCGAAGAAGGTCCCCATGGCCGCGCCCGCCCGCCGCGTCTCCGCCCGTCTGTCCGCCATCGCGCCCTCCGCCACCCTCGCCGTCGACGCCCGCGCCAAGGAGCTCAAGGCCGCCGGGCGCCCGGTGATCGGCTTCGGCGCCGGCGAGCCCGACTTCCCCACCCCGGACTACATCGTGGAGGCCGCCGTCGCCGCGGCCCGGGACCCGAAGAACCACCGCTACTCCCCCGCCTCCGGCCTGCCCGAGCTGCGCGAGGCGATCGCGACCAAGACGCTGCGCGACTCCGGCGTGTCCCTCGAGGCCGCCCAGGTGCTCGTGACCAACGGCGGAAAGCAGGCCGTGTACAACGCCTTCGCCGCCCTGCTGGACCCGCAGGACGAGGTGCTCGTCCCCGCCCCCTTCTGGACCACCTACCCGGAGGCGATCCGCCTGGCCGGCGGCGTGCCGGTGGAGGTGTTCGCCGGCCCCGAGCAGGGCTACAAGGTCACCGTGGACCAGCTCGACGCGGCCGTCACGGACCGCACCAAGGTGCTCCTGTTCGTCTCCCCCTCCAACCCCACCGGCGCCGTGTACTCCCCCGAGGAGACGGCGGCGATCGGCCAGTGGGCGCGGGAGCGGGGGCTGTGGGTGGTCACCGACGAGATCTACGAGCACCTGACCTACGACGGCATGCCGTTCACCTCGATCGTCCGCGCCGTGCCCGAGCTGGCGGAGCAGTCCGTGATCCTCAACGGCGTCGCCAAGACCTACGCCATGACGGGCTGGCGCGTCGGCTGGATGGCCGGTCCGCTGGACGTGGTCAAGGCCGCCACGAACCTGCAGTCCCACGCCACCTCGAACGTGGCGAACGTGTCGCAGCGGGCCGCGCTGGCCGCCGTCGCCGGCCCGTTGGACGCCGTGGCGGAGATGAAGACGGCGTTCGACCGCCGGCGCCGGGCCATGGTCGAGGCCATGAACGCCGTGCCGGGCTTCCACTGCCCCACCCCGCAGGGCGCGTTCTACGCGTACGTGGACGTGCGGGAGGCGCTCGGGAAGACCTACCGCGGCGGCGTCACCCCCACGACGTCGGCCGAGCTGGCCGCCTTCATCCTCGACGACGCGGAGGTCGCCGTGGTCCCGGGCGAGGCGTTCGGCCCGTCCGGCTATCTGCGACTGTCCTACGCGCTGGGCGATGCGGACCTCGCCGAGGGCGTCGAGCGCATCCGCGCCCTGCTCAGCGCCTGAGCCGCACACCCCGCCCCTGAGCCCCGCGACGCCGCGTGCCGCGGGGCTCAGGCGTATCCGCGGCGCGCGGCCCAGCGGGTCAGCTCGTGGCGGTTGGAGAGCTGGAGCTTGCGCAGCACGGAGGACACGTGGGTCTCGACCGTGCGGTCCGAGATGAACAGCTCCACCCCGGCCTCCCGGTAGGTGTAGCCGCGGGCGATCAGCCGCATGACCTCCCGCTCCCGTGCCGAGAGGCGGTCGAGGTCCTCGTCGGGGGCCGCAGCGCCGCTCGTCGCCGCGGCGGGGACGGGCGGGGACGCGGGCGCCGTGCCGCGGAAGGCGTCGAGGACGAACCCGGCCAGTCGGGGCGAGAACACGGCATCGCCGTCGGCCACGCGGACCGCCGCGTCCGCCACCTCCGCGCCGGAGGCCGTCTTGGTGATGTAGCCGCGGGCCCCCGCACGGATCACGGCGACGACGTCCTCGGCCGCGTCCGAGACGGACAGTGCCAGGAACCGCTGCGCGGGTCGGCGCGCGAGGACGCGTTCGGCCACCTCCGCTCCCCCGCCGCCGGCCCCGCCGGGCAGGTGCACGTCCAGCAGCACCACATCCGGCACCAGGTCCAGCACGGTGCGGACGGCCTCGTCCACGTCCCCGGCCTCGCCGACGATGGCCAGTCGGTCCGGGTCCAGGTCGGCGCGCAGGCCGGAGCGGAAGATCGCGTGGTCGTCCACGATGACGGCCGTGCGCGGGGCGGGGTCGGTCATGGGTGCTCCTGTCCGGCGCGCGCTCGCGCTCCCTCGGGCTCGGTCAGCGTCAGGTGGACCTCGGTGCCGCCCGGGCCGGACCGGATGCGGGCGGCCCCGCCGGCACGCTCCATGCGGCCGAGGATCGACTCCCGCACGCCGAGCCGGTCGGCCGGGACCGTGTGCAGGTCGAAGCCGGGGCCACGGTCCCGGACGAACACCTCCGCGACGGTGCGGCCATGGTCGTCCTCACCGGCCTCCGCGAAGACCTGCGCGTCGCCGGCGTGCCGGGCCGCGTTCTGCATGGCCTCGCGTGCCGCGGCCGCGAGCGGCTCGAGCCACGCCCCGGCGGCCCGGCCCACGGCCACGACCTCCACCCGGGACCCGTGTGCGTCCTCGACGGCGGCGGCGTGCTCTTCGAGCGCCTCCGCCAGGGAGCGCGGGCCGCCACGGGAGTCCAGGGCGAGGAACTGACGCAGCTCACGCTCCTGGGCGCGGGCCACCCGGGCCACCGCGTCTGCGTCATGGGCGCGCCGCTGGATGAGGGCGAGGGACTGCAGCACCGAGTCGTGCAGGTGCGCCGCGATCTCGGCGCGCTGGACCTGCACCGCGAACGCGGTCCGCTCCGCGTCGCGTCGGCGCAGCCAGGCCAGGACGTAGGGCATGGCCACCAGCGCCGCGCCGGCGAGCATCGCGACGGCGGCCAGCAGGGCCCGCCACAGCTCGCCCGAGCTCACGGCGCCCAGGACGATGGCCAGCACCGCCAGCAGCACGAGGGCCGTGCCGAGCACGAGGCGGACCAGTCGTCCGCTCCGCCCGGCCCGGGGCCCGCCCGCCAGGTCGAGCTGCATCCAGGCCAGGCCGAGGCCGATCACGAGGACGGCCACCGGGCCCACGAGCGCCCAGTCGACGGCGAGGCCGAGGCCGTCCGCGACGGTCAGCACGCCCACGCCGAGCACCACGGCGGCCAGCAGGACCGGCCAGCCGCCCTCGCGCACCCGCTCGAGCACCTCGGGGGCGCGACCACGCAGGGTGGGGGCGTCGGCGGCGGGAGCGCCGTCCGGGCCCTCCTCCGGCATGAGCAGCCAGAGCCACACGTACAGGGCCAGGCCCGCGCCGCCCATCAGGCTCAGCAGCGCCAGGGCCGCGCGGACACGGCCGACGGGCACCCCGAGATGCCGGGCGAGCCCCGCGGCGACGCCGGACACCGGGCGGTCGGCCCCGTGCCGCATCAACGGCGGACGTGGGGCCTGCGCGGGCGCGGACGGGGTGGGCATGCCCCCATCCTGCCGCGTCGGACGGGGTGACACATCCGGGGAGGATTCCGGGAGTTCCCGGATGGGCGGGGGCCGCGGGCGGACGAGGATGGAGACATGACGAGCACACACGACCCGTTCACCGGCCCCGGCCCCCACGTCGCCCCCGACGGAGCCACTGCGGGCGAGACCGGCCCCGACGGACTGGACGCCCTGCCGGGCTGGTTGCGCCGCGCCGTCCTGGGCTGGGGCGTGCGCCGCTCGCCGGCCTCGTGGGTCGGCGGGGTGCTCGGCGGCGTGGCCGAGCGCTACCGCATCGACCCGCTGCTCGCCCGCGGCGTGTTCGTCGCCGTATGCATGGTCTCCGCGGGCCTGGGCCTGCTGGCCTACGCGGCCGCCTGGGCCGTCCTCCCCGACGCCGACGGACGCGTGCAGTTCGGCCGCCTGCGCCGCGGGGAGTGGCAGGACGCCACCGTGGCCATCGGCGTGATCGGGGCGATCGGCGCCCTCAACCTGCTGCTCGGCGCCGGGTTCACCCTCATCGCCCCAGCCGTGGGCGGCCCCGGCTCCCTCGTGGGCCTGGGCGCGCTGGCCGTGCTCGTCTGGTGGCTCGTGACCCGTTGGGACGGCCGGGCGCAGGCCCGCGTGGCCCCGGGCCGGGCCCCCGACGCCGACCAGCCCACCCACGCCGTGCCGCGCCCGGCCTGGTACGTCGGCGGAGGCCCGGGCGAGCGGGCAGCCGAGGTCGCCGACCCGCACGGCTTCCGCCCCGAATGGATCGACCCCGCGACCGGCGCGTGGCGCGAGCCCGTCCACTCTCGCGAGCGGCGGGCCGCGGCGCGTCTGGCCGACGAGGCCCCGCGGGCGGCCACCACCCCGACCGGCTCGGGGTCCGCAGCCACGGCCGCGAAGCCGCGCCTCGGGCCGATCGCGCAGGCCGCCACCTACGTCGGGGCCGTCCTCGCCGCGCTCGCCGCCCTCGGGATCAGCCTGCTGCTCGGCGTCGGTCCGACCCCCACGCTGCTGGCCGTGCCGATGCTCGTGGCCGCGCTCGCGGTGATCGCCCCCGTCATGCTGGGCACTCTGCTCAGCGGCCGTCGTCCCGGCACCCTCGGCCCGGCGAGCGGCATCCTCGTGGGTGCGACGGCCCTCCAGGTCGCCGTCCTCGTGGCCCTCGGCTGACCCGCCGCCCGTCGCCCGTCCCCTGACGCGACGCGGCGGGCACGCCTAGGGTAGTGCCGACCCCCACGAGAACGCCCGAGAGGACCCCATGCGCGTCGGAATGCTCACCTCCGGAGGCGACTGCCCCGGCCTGAACGCCGTCATCCGCTCCGCCGTCCTGCACGGCATCAAGTCGTACGACATGGAGATGGTGGGCATCCGCAACGGATGGTCCGGCCTGATCGAGAAGGACGTCGAGGACCTGCCCCGCTCCCGCGTGCGCGGCCTGGCCCGCACCGGCGGCACCATCCTCGGCACCTCGCGCACGCACCCCTACGACGCGGAGGGCGGCGGCCCGGAGAACATGCTCCGCAACCTGCGCGAGCTGGACATCGACGCCGTCATCGCCATCGGCGGCGAGGGCACCCTGGCCGGCGCGAACCGCCTGGCCGCGGACGGGCTGCCGATCGTGGGCGTGCCCAAGACGATCGACAACGACCTGCAGGGCACCGACTACACGTTCGGCTTCGACACGGCCGTGCAGATCGCCACGGACGCCATGGACCGGCTGCGCACCACGGGCGAGTCCCACCACCGCTGCATGGTCGCCGAGGTCATGGGCCGCCACGTCGGCTGGATCGCCCTGCACTCGGGCATGGCCGCCGGCGCCCACGCGATCCTCATCCCCGAGGTCCGCACCCCGATGTCCCAGGTCGCCGAGTGGGTGCAGCAGGTCCACGACCGCGGTCGCTCCCCGCTGGTCGTGGTGGCGGAGGGCTTCGTCCCCGAGGGCCACGACGACCCGCTGGCCGAGGCCGGCGTCGAGGCGTCCGGCCGGCCGCGTCTGGGCGGCATCGGCGAGTGGGTGACCCGCGAGATCGAGGAGATGACGGGCATCGAGACGCGCAGCACCATCCTGGGCCACATCCAGCGCGGCGGCGCCCCCACCGCCACGGACCGCGTGCTCTCCACGCGCTTCGGCATGGGCGCCGTCGACCTCGTCGCCCAGCGCCGCTGGGGACAGATGGTGGCGGCCAACGGCACGGAGATCATCTCCATCCCCATGAGCGCCGCCCTCAAGGGCCTCAAGAAGGTGCCGGTCTCGCGCTACGACGAGGCGAAGATCCTGTTCGGCCGGTGAGACCCGACCACCCCGCCGTCGGCGTGCTGGCCCTCGGGCTGGCGCGTCGGCTTGGCCTGCCCGACACCGCGCTGCTGCCCGGCGACGCCCCGGCGGCGGGCGCCGAGCCGCGCCGCATCGAGGTGGTCCGGCCGGATATGGCCGAGGCGGAGGTGCTGGCCCTGCCCTGGGCCACCGTCGTGGCGGGGCCGGCGTGGTTCACGCGTGCCTGCCGCGGCGTGCCCGTCGAGGCGCTGGGCGTGGAGTCGGCCCTGCTGCGGACGGCGGTGCGCGCCGCCGCCGGGGAGGCCGTGCGCTCGCGCGCCGAGTTCACGCTCTACGCCGCCGAGGAACCGCCGCCGGTCGACCCCTCGCGCACCGTCGCCGTGTCCGACGACCCCGCCCACGTCCACGCCGTGGTCGCGCAGGCCCCCGCAGACGACGTGGCCGAGGCGGGTGTCCCCTCCTGGGAGTCCTCGGTCGCGCTCGTTCCCGACGACGGCGCAGGACGGGCGATCGAAGCCGCGGTGGCGGCGGCGGGGCATCGCGTGACGGGCGGCGTGCTGGCCTCGCTGGGCACCCTCACCCCACCGCGGCTGCGCGGTCGTGGGCTCGGCCGCTACGCGGTGGCCGTGGCGATGGACCGGGCGGCGCTGGAGGGGCTGCTGCCGTTCGCCGAGGTGCCGGCGGGCCACACAGCCGCGCACCACGTGGCGATCGCCGTCGGGCTGGAGGCGGCGGGCACGCGGACCGTCCTCGCGCTGGACTGAGCCGGCGAGTCGGTCAGCGCAGGCGGCCCACGCCGCGCGGTCGGCCGACGACCTGCCCGGCGTCCGGGGACACGAGCGGCTCCTGGCTCGCGGCGATCCAGCCGCCCTCGGCGGCACCGTCCTCGCCGGGAGCGTCCTCGCGGACCAGCAGCTCGGCGTCCACGGGCACCGTGCGCTTGAGCAGCGCCAGGGCGACGGCGCCCGCCTCATGGTGCTGGGCCGCGGCGGTGACCGTCCCCACCGGACGGGCGGCGGCGCGGGCCTCGGGCGTGTCCTCGGCCGGCCGGAGGATCACGGGGGCACCGTGCTCGGGGAGCGCGTGGACGGAGCCGTCCAGGAGCAGGCGGGTGAGGCGGCGGGGCGGGCGGCCCAGGTTGTGCACGCGCGCCACGGTCTCCTGACCGCGGTAGCAGCCCTTCTCGAGGTGCACGGCAGTGCGCAGCAGGTCCAGCTCGTGCGGGATCGCGCGGTCGTCCACGTCGAGGGCCCGGCGGGGGCGGCCGGCCTCGATGCGCAGCGCCTCGGCCGCCGTCGTGCCCGCCAGGGACCAGCCCGCGAGCACGCCCGTGCCGAGCGCGCGGACGGTGGCCTCGAGGTCGGCCCGGGTGACGAGGTACTCGCGCCAGGACCAGTCCGCCCCCGGGTGGGTCGCCGGATCCGGATCGGCCGTGTAGGCCCAGCCGCCCGCCCCGACGCGCGGCCACGGGTCCAGCCACACGGTGCGGTCCTCCCAGCCGGGCACGGGCGCGGTGGCGCCCACGACGGCGACCGCCCCAGTGTGGTCCCGCAGCGTGACGTCGTGGGAGAAGCGCATCGAGGTGAGCCACGCGGCCAGGCCCGGGCCGTCCTCGCGGTCCGTGACGAGCCAGGCCGCGGTACCGTCCTCGAGCAGGTGGGCGGCGTGCTCGATCCGCCCCTGCACGTCGAGGAAGAGGATCTCGGTGCTCGTGCCGGGGGGCAGCGTCTCGACGTGCTGCGTGCCGAGCGTGTGCAGCCAGCTCAGCCGGTCCGGGCCGGACACGGAGAGCACGGCCCGGTGGGAGAGGTCGACCAGGGCGCGGCCCCGGGCGAGGGCGCGCTGCTCGGGCAGGGGGCGACCGTAGTGCGCGGCGACGCCGGCGTCCGGGCCGCGGCCCTCGACGGCGCCGCCGGCCGGCCCCTGCGGCTCGGCCACGGCCAGGTCCAGCAGCGGGCTGCGGGAGGCCGTCACGACTGCTCCCCGCGAGCCCCGCGAGGACGCTCGGCCCCCGGGGCGAGCCGACCCTCGGCCGCGCTCGGCATGCGGTCCAGGATGGCGGAGGCGTGCGCCTCGAGCTCGGCGCCCGCGGCGTCCGCGACGTCCCAGCGCCAGAACAGCTGCCCGTTCACGAGACCGGCCATGCGGGTGGCCCGGTGGTACGGGCCGGCGGCGGAGCCACGCAGGACCGCGTCCGTGGCCAGCTGCAGCTGCGGGCCCTTGATGCGGCCGTAGTACAGCTCGGACAGCGAGCCCGGATGCGTGATGGTGGCGGTCAGGCCGAAGCCCTCGTCGCCGGCGCGCAGCCGCTCGACGTCCTCGGCGGAGCGGAACGCGGGGACGATGTCCGCCGGGCGCATGCCGGGGCCGACGTCGCCGTCGCGCCGCGCCCGGTCCACCTGCCAGAAGCCGGACTCCACGGTCAGCGGACGCAGCAGCGTGCCGTCCGCCTCGCACAGCCACGACTCCGCGCGGTACTCGACGAACGGCAGACCGTGCTCGGTGAAGTCCACCCGCTGGTAGAAGATCTCGGTGCCGGCGGAGCCGTCGCCGAGGCGACCCTGGCCCTCCCAGCTGCCGATGAGCCAGGACAGGGGCGCGAGCTCGGGGGTGAGGTCGTAGGGGAGTTCAGTCGCCATGGCAGATCACGGCGCGGCCCGACAGCGGGCCGCGCGTCCTCAGCGCTGGCCCTTGAAGAGGCCGCTGATGACGACCGCGGCGACGGCGGCCATGCCCAGGCCGGCCAGGACCACGAGGGCCAGGAAGAAGATCTCGAGCGCAAGAAGGGTATCCATGCGGGACATCCTACCGAGCGGGCCCGACCTGTCAGGCCAGGAAGCCCACCATGACGTGCGCCACGACGCCGGCCGCGCCCACGGGCGCCAACGCGAGGGCGTAGCCCGCCCGGCGCGGGCGCAGGGTGGTGCCCACCGGCCGGTCCTCGGGTCGCGGCCGCGACGACGGCGCCGTGGCGGCGGTCAGGGACACCAGCACGGCCACCGCGAGCGCCGCGGCCGTGACGGCCGGCCGGTCCTGGGCGCCCACGCCGGCCAGCGCCGAGACGGGCCACGCGAGCACCGTGCCGAGGGGGATGACGACGAGCGCCAGGACTCCCGGCCGGCCCTGCATCCACGGGGTGAGGCCGACGAGGCAGACCGCGGCCACCGTGACCGCCAGCGTGATGACCAGCCCGGCGACCGCGGGGGTGTCGGTCCAGCGCGAGACGGCCACCCAGCACGCCGTCACGACGGCCATGAACGCCCCGCCCATCGTGGCGACGGTGGACTCGAGGCGCAGCGGCCGGCCGGTCCCGCGCACCAGCTGGACGACGAACGAGGCCATGGTGCTCCAGGCGACGACGACGGCGAGCGGCTCGAAGAGCGTCCAGGCCCCGCTGTGGCCGTCCTCGAGCGGCGGCCACAGCAGCATGAGCAGCACCGCGGCGCCCCCGGCGACGGCCAGGGTGAGGCTGAGCGAGAGGCGCGCGGGCGCGCCCATCTGCCGCGGCCAGCCCCAGGCGATGACCAGGATCACGACGGCGGCGGCGAGGGCGGCGGGGACCGGGCCCAGCAACGCGGCACCGCCCAGGACGAGGGCGGCGACGGCCGCACTCAGGGCCATGGACAAGCGCATCACCTGCCCCATCCTGCCAGGTGCGCACCGGCTCGGCCCTGGGCGGGCGACGGCGGGGCGCACCTCGCGGGCCACCGCCCTCCTTCCGTAGGGTGGCCGGCATGGCCGAACACCCCACCCCCACGACCTCCGACGCCGACGAAACGCCGCGCGTCGTCACCCCGCGCCCGGAGGAGGCGAGCGCCGTCCTGGACCTGGCCGACCGCGCCGGGGCGGCGGACGGTCATCCCCCGCTCTCGGACCAGACGCGCGTGCTGCTCGCCCGCGGCGGGCAGCTCTGGTGGGGGGCCACCCGGGGCACGGACGGGGCGATCGACGGGGCGGCCGTGCTCGTGCCCGAGGGCACGGCGGCCGTGCTCGAGCTCGTCGTCGACCCGGCGGCACGCCGCATCGGCCGGGGGACGGCCCTGGCCGACGCCGCGGCCGCCGCGGTCCGAGACCTGGCGCGGGAGGACACCACGAGCGTCTGGGCCCACGGCATGCTCCCGGGGGCGGTCCGGCTCGCCCGGCGGCACGGCCTCGAGCCCGTCCGCGAGCTGCGCCGGATGCGCCTGTCGCACGCGGCGCTCGCCGCCCTGCCGGAGGTGCGGCTCGCCGACGGGGTCACCCTGCGCGGCTTCGTCCCCGGCCAGGACGAGCAGGCGTGGCTGGACGTGAACGCCGCCGCCTTCGCGGACCACCCCGAACAGGGCAGCCTGACCCGCGCCGACCTCGACGACCGCATGGCGGAGGACTGGTTCGACGCCGACGGCCTCCTGCTCGCCGCCCGCGAGGCGGACGGGCGGCTGCTCGGCTTCCACTGGACGAAGATGGAGCCGGATGCCGGAGCCGACGGCCCGCGCGTCGGGGAGGTGTACGCCGTGGGCGTCTCCCCCGACGCCCAGGGCCTCGGCCTCGGTCGGGCCCTCACCCTGGCGGGGCTGCACCGGATGGCGGAGCAGGGGGTCGACGTCGTGGACCTGTACGTGGACGCGGACAACACGGCCGCCGTCACGCTCTACGCGTCCCTCGGCTTCGAGCTGTTCGCCGCCGACGCCCAATACCGCCGCCCCTGAGACCCTCGGGCGGGGACCGGCCGGGCACATCCCGGCGGCCTCGTATCCTGGTGGGGCCGGCCCCCGCGGGGTCGGCCACGCCCCGTGCCCTGCCCCAGCAGTCGTCGCGGCCGCCGCACCCGAGAGGAACCCGCCCCATGCCCTCGTCCCACGCCGACCGCGTCGCCCGCTGGTCCACGGAGGACCGTGTCTCGGAAGGCCCCCGCGCCGAGGTGCTGGCCGCCGGCATGCTGCCGTGGCGCCGCGTGCCCGGCGGCCTCGAGGTGATGGTGATCCACCGGCCGCGCTACGACGACTGGTCGTGGCCCAAGGGCAAGCTCGATCCGGGTGAGACGCTGCCGGAGTGCGCGGTGCGCGAGCTGCGCGAGGAGGTCGGCCTGGAGCTGCGGCCGGGCATCCCGCTGTGCGTGACCGCGTACGAGGTGCCCGGCAAGCGGGGCGCACGTCTGAGCAAGGAGGTCTGGTACTGGGCCGCCGAGGTCGACGGCCAGCGCGCCCTGCCCGACGGCGACGAGGTGGACGAGGTCCGCTGGGTCGGGCCGGACGAGGCCCGGCGGCTGCTGACGAACGACTCGGATCGCGAACCGCTCGAGCTGCTGCTGCGTGCCGCCTCCCGGGGGCGCCTGCGGACCGTGCCGCTGCTGGTGCTGCGCCACGCCAAGGCCAAGCCCCGCTCCTCGTGGTCCCGCGCCGAGCAGGAGCGCCCGCTGGCGGCGACGGGCCGGCGGCAGGCGCTCGCTGTCGAGGGCCTCGTGGCGGCCTGGCGGCCGGAGCGGCTGGTCTCCTCCCCGTGGCGCCGCTGCGTGGAGACGCTGGCCCCGCTCGTGAAGTCCAGCCGGCTGCCGCTGAAGACCAAGGGCGCGTTCACGGAGACCACGGCCCGGGAGAAGCCCAAGAAGACCCGCAAGGTGATGGCCGAGCTCATGGGCCGCTCCCGGCCGCTGGTCGTGTGCACGCACCGGCCGGTGCTGCCGACGCTGTTCGAGGTGGTCGAGGACGCGGCCGCCGGCCAGGCGGACCGCGTGCTGCGGGCCCTGCCGACCGAGGACCCGTGGCTGCGGCCCGGCGCTGTGCTCGTGGCGCACCGCGCGCTCGACCTCGACGGCGACGTGGTGGCCGTCGAGGTCTACGACCCCTGGGACGACTGAGCCGCCCGCGCGACCGGGCCACCGTTGAGCGGGCCCGCCCCCGGCCCTAGGCTCGGGTCATGGAGAACACCGCCGCCCAGAGCCAGCCCGAGAAGATCGTCCACGAGCGCCTCACGGTGACCCGGGACCCGGACCGTCAGCGCTTCGAGCTGCGCCAGGACGGGACTTTCATCGGGTTCCTCGGCTACGACCAGGAGACCGTGCGCGGCGCGGACGGCGAGGACACCGTGGTCCTGCGCCTGCAGCACACCATCATCGACGAGCAGTTCGGCCGCCGCGGCTTCGCCCGCGCCCTCGTGACCATGGTCCTGGACCGGCTGCGCGCGGAGGGTGACCGGATCGTGCCCGAGTGCTCCTACGTGGAGGACTACCTGCGCCGCTACCCCGAGTACCAGGACATGGTCTTCCACGGCTGACCGGGGGCGGGGCCCTGCCCTGCCGGTACCCGCCTCCGCCGGGCCGTCGACGACGCTCAGCGCGTCCGCTCGGATCGCTAGAGTGGGCCAGGTGAGCATCCCCACCCCCTACGAGGACCTCCTCGCCGACGTGATGGCCCACGGGGTCGTCAAGACGGACCGGACCGGCACGGGCACGCGCAGCGTGTTCGGTCGCCAGCTGCGCTTCGACCTGGCCGAGTCCTTCCCGCTGATCACCACCAAGCGCGTGCACTTCAAGTCGGTCGCGCTCGAGCTGCTGTGGTTCCTGCGCGGGGACTCGAACGTGCGGTGGCTCCAGGAGCGCGGCGTGCGGATCTGGAACGAGTGGGCGGACGAGGACGGCGAGCTCGGCCCCGTCTACGGCGTGCAGTGGCGCTCGTGGCCCACCCCGGACGGGGGCCACATCGACCAGATCGCCAAGGTCGTGGAGCAGATCCGGACGAACCCCGACTCGCGCCGGCACATCGTCACCGCGTGGAACCCCGCCGAGGTGGACGAGATGGCGCTGCCGCCGTGCCACGCGCTGTTCCAGTTCTACGTCTCCCCCGGTCAGGACGGCGCCCCCGGGCGGCTCTCGTGCCAGCTCTACCAGCGCTCGGCGGACCTGTTCCTCGGCGTGCCGTTCAACATCGCCTCGTACGCGCTGCTCACGGTGATGGTCGCGCAGCAGACCGGGTTGACGCCCGGCGAGTTCGTGTGGACCGGTGGGGACGCGCACATCTACGCGAACCACGAGGAGCAGGTGCGCGAGCAGCTCTCCCGCGAGCCGTACCCGTACCCGCGGCTGCGGCTGCGGCGCACCCCCGCGTCGATCTTCGACTACGACTACGACGACTTCGAGGTCCTCGACTACCGTCACCACCCCACCATCACGGCGCCGATCGCCGTCTGAGCCGAGGATGCGCAGCGACCCCATGAGCCGGGCCACCCGTCCCACCGAGCCCGTGATCGCCATGATCTGGGCCCAGACCCCCGAGCGCGTCATCGGCCGCGACGGCACCATGCCGTGGCACGTGCCCGAGGACCTCGCCCACTTCCGGGCCCACACGCACGGCCACCCCGTGATCATGGGCCGGCGCACGTGGGAGTCGTTCCCGGCGCGGTTCCGCCCGCTGCCCGGGCGCACGAACATCGTGGTCTCCCGCACCCTGACGGCCACCGAGGAGGCCGGCGCGGAGCTGCGGGCCGCGGGTGCCGTCGTCGTGCCGGACTTCGGGGCGGCCCTGTCCGCCGCGGCCGAGGCCGACGGCTGTGACACCGTGTGGGTGATCGGCGGGGCGACGCTCTACGAGCAGGCCCTCGACGTGGCCTCGCGCGCCGAGGTGACCGTGATCGACGCGGACGTCGACGGCGACACGCACGCCCCGCTGCTCGACGCCCGCTGGCGGCGCACCGCCGTCGAGCCCGCCCCCGACGCGTGGCTGGACTCCGCCTCCGGCCCGCGCCACCGCTTCGAACGATGGGAACGCGACTGACATGGCCCCGACCGACTACGACCAGCGTCTGCTCTCCCCGCAGGCGGTCTCGTTCCTCGCGCTCGTCGCCCTGCCCGTGCTGGCGTTCGTGTGCGCCGTGTTCGGGCTGATCCTCGTGCTGCAGGGCAAGACCATCGCGGGGCTGGTGTTCCTGCTCGTGCTGACCCAGGTGTTCGCCGTGGGCGGTCTCATCGCGTGGAACAGGCGGAAGCGTGCGCAGCAGGGCCGCTAGCCTGGAGGGCATGACTTCCGCTGCCCCCGCATCTGTGAACGCCCCCGACGCGGCCGCCGTGCCCACCGTGGGACTGGTCGGCTGGCGCGGCATGGTGGGGTCCGTCCTCCTGCAGCGCATGGCCGAGGAGGGCGACTTCGCCCGCGTCCACCCCGTCTTCTTCTCCACGTCCAACGCCGGCGGTCCCGCGCCCGTGCTCGAGGGCATGGCCGGCGACCCGGGCGTGCTCCAGGACGCGTACGACGTGGACGCGCTCAAGGCCCTGCCCGTGATCCTCACCGCGCAGGGCGGGGACTACACGCAGGCCGTGTACCCGAAGCTGCGCGCCGCCGGCTGGGACGGCATCTGGATCGACGCCGCCTCCACCCTGCGCATGGCGGACACCTCCGTGATCGCGCTGGACCCCGTGAACCGCGGCGTGATCGACGCCGCCCTGGCGAACGGGACGAAGGACTTCATCGGCGGCAACTGCACCGTGTCCTGCATGCTCATGGGCCTGGGTGGCCTGTTCAAGGCGGGCCTGGTCGAGTGGGGCACCGCCATGACCTACCAGGCCGCCTCCGGCGGCGGCGCCCGGCACATGCGCGAGCTGCTCACCCAGTACGCCGAGCTGGGCGGCGCGGTGCGGGCCGAGCTGGCCGATCCGGCGTCGGCGATCCTCGAGATCGACCGCAAGGTGATCGAGCTGCAGCGCGGCGGCCTGGACTCGACGCAGTTCGGCGTGCCGCTGGGTGGCTCGCTGATCCCCTGGATCGACTCCGACCTGGGCGACGGCGTCTCCCGCGAGGAGCGCAAGGCCTACGACGAGACCAACAAGGTGCTCGGACTGACCGGGGCGGACCGGATCCCGTTCGACTCGCTGTGCGTGCGGATCGGCGCCATGCGCTCCCACTCGCAGGCCCTCACCCTCAAGCTCACCCGGGACGTGCCGCTGGACGAGGTCGAGCAGATCATCGCCGCGGACAACGAGTGGGTGCAGGTGGTGCCGAACACCAAGGAGGCCACGGTCACCGACCTGACCCCGATCGCCGCGACCGGCACCCTGCAGATCCCCGTCGGTCGGCTGCGCAAGCTCAACATGGGTCCCGAGTACCTCTCGGCGTTCACCGTCGGCGACCAGCTGCTGTGGGGTGCGGCCGAGCCCGTGCGCCGCATGCTGATGATCGCCACCGGCAACCTCTGAGCCGCGACGCCGGCGCGGCGGCGCGCACCCGGCCCTGTCTCCTATACACATATGATGCTGCCGACGATCGCACACGTGTATACATCTGTGGATGCCGACGCACTCTAGAGTCAAAAAGAAAT